>QGVF01000195.1 GCA_003242705.1 Acidobacteriota bacterium | reverse complement strand
ACTACCCTGCATCGGCGATGAAACTCGGAGTCCCTCGCGAGACGTTCCCCGGCGAGCGGCGGGTGGCCGTGGTACCGGCCGTCGTCGCGGGCTACGCGAAGGCGGGCATCGAGGTCGTTGTCGAGCGCGGCGCCGGCGCATCCGCCGGCTTCCCCGATGCCGCCTACGAGGCGCAGGGCGCGACGATCGCCACGCGCGACGAGGTCTTCGCGTGCGACATCGTGGCGCAGGTGCGTGCCGCCGGGGCCAACCCGGCCGGAGCCGCCGACGACGCCGCGCGCATGCGTCCTGGACAGCTGGTCATCGGCTTTGCCGAGCCGCTCACGGCATTCGCCGAAGCCGAGGCCGTTGCCGCAAGGGGGGCCCGACTCATCGCGATGGAACTCGTCCCCCGCATCACGCGCGCGCAGTCGATGGACGCGCTCTCGTCGATGGCGACCATCGCGGGCTACAAGGCCGTGCTCCTGGCCGCAGCCACCCTGCCGCGGATGTTCCCCATGCTCAACACGGCGGCCGGCACCGTCGCCGCAGCGCGGGTCTTCGTCATTGGAGCCGGCGTGGCCGGACTGCAGGCCATCGCGACGGCGAAGCGCCTCGGCGCGCGCGTCGAGGCGTACGACGTGCGTCCCGCGGTGAAGGAACAGATCCAGAGCCTCGGGGCCAGGTTCGTCGAAGTCCCGCTGGAAGCCGCCGACGCGCAGGACGCCGGCGGATACGCAAGGGCCCAGGACGAGGATTTCTACCGGAAGCAGCGCGAGCTGCTGCACCAGACGGTGGCCGGCAGCGACGTGGTGGTCACGACCGCTGCCATTCCGGGTCGCCAGTCGCCCGTGCTCGTCACGACTCCGATGGTTGAAGCGATGGCACCCGGCTCGGTCGTCGTCGATCTCGCCGCCGAGCGCGGCGGCAACTGCGAGCTGACCCGCCCCGACGAAACGGTGGTCCACGACGGCGTGACGATTATCGGCCCGACCAATCTGCCGTCGACCGTTCCGTATCACGCCAGCCAGATGTATGCGCGCAACGTGCTGACGCTCGTCCAGCACCTGGTCAGGCGTGAAAAAGGACCGGACGGCAAGCCGTCGGGTCCGGCCCGCGTGGTCCTGGACTTCGAAGACGAAATCACCCGCGATGTCGTCGTGACCGACGGCGGCAGCATCGTGAGCCCGCGCGTCCGCCAGCTGCAGGAGACCCGCTGACGTGCCTGGCGGCTGGATTCTCACTCAGGTCACCGGCGACGACCGTCCGATCATCTTCCGACTGCCGCCGCGGAGCGTCCGGACGCTGGGTCGCGCCGTGCGCGCCGACTTCATCCTCGACGCACCGCTCGTCTCGCGCGTGCATTGCCGGCTGACGGCCGACGCCTCCGATCAGCTGATTGTCGAAGACCTGAAGAGCACGAACGGCACGATGGTCAACGGCGCGCGCGTCGAGCGCCACGTCCTGAGGCCCGGCGACCGGCTCCAGATCGGTCGCGTCGAGTTCGAAGTCAGCCGCTCCTGACGTTCTTCCGATCCGAAACCGTCACACGTCGGCGACGCGCCGCATCGCCTCGTCGACCAGTGCCTGTGCCAGCTGCATCGGCTGATCGTCGCCGGTCATCCGCGCGAAGTCCGCGATGACGGCCGGATACGCGAGCCAGCGCTCGACGACGTGCCTGGCCATCCCGGGCCAGGTGCGTCCGCCCGCCGCCCCATAGGCGTCGAGCAGCGACGCGAGCGCCGCATCTCCCAGCGACGGATAGAGCAGTGCGAAGTCGGTAGCCGGATCACCCACGTGCGTTTCGGACCAGTCGAGGACGCCCGAGATCGCGTTGTCGTCGTCGACGAGCAGGTGCGCCCCGTGCAGGTCGCCGTGAACCAGCACGTGCACATCGGGCCAGACCCCGTCGTCGGCCACCCAGTCGTGCCAGCGGCGCCAGAGCGGGTCCGGAACGTCGAGTCCGTTGCGCGCCCGTTCGATGCACTCGGCCGTGGCCGCGCGCAGCGAGCGTGGATCGAGCACCCTGACGCCGGCAGCACGCGCCTCGTCGACGTCGATGCCGTGCAGCTGCGCAAGGAAACGGGCGAGCGAATCGAGGAAGGCCTGCGGCGGCGCTCCGGGATCGAAGCGCCACCGCCAGTCGCCGAGGTCCGGATCGATCACCGCGGCCGGTTCGCCCGGCACGCGGGGATAGGCGATCACGTCGGGTGCGAACAGGCGCCAGTCGGGAACGGCAACCGTCAGGCGCTCCCTGAGCAGCCGGAGGACGCGCCGCTCGGCATCGGCCCGCACCATCACATCGGCGCGCCGCGGTACCTTGACGATCCAGGCCACATCGTCGAGATCGACCGCGGCCGCGACGATGAAGTCCGCGCCGGTCGCGTCGACGTCGCGACCGGCGGGGATCCGCCCGCAACCGGGCCCCCGCGC
>QGVF01000013.1 GCA_003242705.1 Acidobacteriota bacterium | reverse complement strand
TTGGGGCGCGTTAGATTTTTATAAGAGGCCGGGTTTGGGTCTCCGGGTAGCGTACGGCACGTTGCGCAGGTTCACGTTGCCCGCGCTCGGCACCAGTCCCAGGCCGCGCGTCAGCGCATAGTTGCACCCGGTCGCGTTGTACGCCGTCGCGGGCGTGCCCGGCAGGTTGTTGCCCGGCGTCGCATGCGGCACCACGAACGAGCCGCCACTGCCGTCGTTGATCAGCCGTCCCCACTGTCCGGTCAGGGGGTTGCAGGCCACGAACGTCGTGTCGTTGTCGGTGTCGAAGACGCGCAGCTTCGCCCGCAGGTCGAGCGATCGCACGGGCGTCAGGCTCCAGCCGACGTCGACGAGGAGCGTATCGATGGTGGCGTCGGCCGTCGTTTTCGTGAGCGCGGCCGTCGTGTTCCACACGTCGGTGGCCGGCACACCATTGATGACGCCTCCGGTCAGCGACGACGCCGTCCAGGGGATCAGGTCGTCGTTCTGCCGGTAGCGCGCAACCGACACCACGCCGGTCAGCCGGCTGCCGGCCAGCGACGGCCATCGCCGCGCCAGCTCGGCCCGCACGTTCTGGTAGGTGTTGTTCGGGTGCAGGTCGTAGCGGGCCGAGGTCACCGACGTCGGCAGAATCCCCGTGATCGTGTTCAGGTTGACGAACAGCGGATTCTCGATCGTGAGTGTGTCGATGTCGTTGCGGAACAGCGACACGGTTCCGGCCAGGTTCAGCAGCGTATCGCCCCGCCCAAACGACATCCCGGTACTGAAGTCCGTCGTCGAGGCATCGATCGACTCCGGCGGTTCGGTGTTGCCGCCGCCACCGCCACCGCCGAAGACAAGACCGAACGGTCGTGAGCCGGTGCGCTGTTCGTTCGCGACGCTGGCAAAGAAGGTCGTGCTCCGCGGCAGCCGCAGGTCGAAGCGGGCCCCGGTGCGCGTCCGGGTCAATCCGAGATCGCTGTAGGGCGTCTCGGCCAGCACCGCCTGGATTGCCGTCTGCGTCGTTGCCGCGTCGATGGTGCCGCCCGGCGTGAGCGACGCCAGTCGGAGCGTATCGGTGCCGATGCCGGTCCAGAGCGATCGGTACGTCGAGGTGAAGACGTGCGGCGTCCCGGTGAGAAACCCGCGGATGCGCCAGGCGTTCCAGCGACCGCCGTCGACCTGCAGGAACTGGTCGTCGCGTCCGATCGCGGCCCCGGACGCGTGGATGAACCGAGCCGTATCGGGCTTCTCGAAGGAGACCGCGAAACTGTTCAGGTACGCTCCCGCGTCGAGATCGCGGTACTCGCGGAACTTCGCGTTGTCGGTATCGCCGCCCGAGACGATGGCCCCGGCCTCGACGTGCGCCGCCACCAGCCAGCCGCCGGTCGTCTCTCGCGGCTCGACGACGACGCGGGGCGACTCGTGCAGCCGGCCGGTGGGCGTCCGTGGATGCTCGGTGATGCCCATGCCGTCGGGGTCGGTTTCGACCGACGGGCGGATGCCGTCGGGGTTGAACACGTTGCCCGACGGCTCCTGCGCTGCGGCGGCGCCGGTGACGAGCACGACGGCCAGGCCGCCAATCGCGACACTTCGCTTCAGCGATGTCACAGTCCGCCTCCCGTCAACGCTGGAACCGCGCGCCAGCCGGATGGTTGCTGCCGTGAATCTGCGTGTGGCAGTTCTGGCACGAACGCCCGATGACCCGCGCGCTCTGTCCGACGCCCATCAGGGCACCGGCCGCCGTCTGTCCGTCCCGATAGAACTGTCCCGGATGGCCGATCGGCGGGTTGTGGCACTGCTGACAGATGTACGGGCGCGCGCTCACCAGCAGCTTGTCGTGGTTCGACCCGTGCGGCTGGTGGCAGTTCAGGCAGCTTTCACGGACCGGGGCGTGCTCCCACAGGAACGGTCCGCGCTTCTCGGCGTGGCAGCTGTAGCAGACGTCGTTGACCGAGTCGGCCCTGAGCAGCGGCCGGGTCACCGAGCCGTGCGGGTTGTGGCAGTCGGTGCACGTCATCCGGCCTTCGGGCACGGGCATGTGCGACCGGCGCTGGAACTCGGCACGCTGCTGCGGATGACACTGAAAGCACGTCTCGGCGATCGTCGGACGCACCAGCAGGTTTGCCGTCGAGACCCGCTGCATCGGGTTGTGGCAGTCGGCGCAGCCGACGTCGTTGGAAGCGTGGGCCGACCCGGGCCAGTGCATGCGCGTCCCGCCGCCATGGCAGTTCTGGCACATGCTGTTCTGGACCGGAACCTCGGTTCCCCACCCCTTCGTGAAGCCGATGATGGCCGTGCGATCGAGCGCGTTCGCAACGTGGCGCGAACCGGGTCCGTGGCACGCCTCGCAGCCGAACTGCTGGAGCCTGAAGGCGGGATTCTGCCGGAAGACCTTCGCGTGGGTCGTTTCGCTGTAGTGCCGGTTCTCCTGGGCGTGACACTCGATGCAGCGACTCTCACCGACGTAGGTCGCATCCGGCAGCGGCGCCTGAGCCTGAACGACTGCCGCTTCGCCGGCGGGATCGGGCGAAGCGGACTGACCGACCGCCGACGGCTCCGATCGAAGCCCGACAGTAGCCAGCAGGATGAGGGGAATGGCGAACCTGACGCTCGCCAGGACACGGGCCATGCGCAGCCTCCGCGGTTCCACAAGTGTGGCGGTGCCGTTGCAAGGACGATACCAGTCAGAGCACGCGGTGTGTCAGCGAATCACAAGGCTGTGCGACCGGAACTTTTCCGCGCTATCCCGTCTTCTTCCGATCTGATCCCGGCGCCGGCCGAGTCTGCTCGTCGGTTGCGGCTCTCGCCCCCACACGGTGCTCCGCCACGGTCTGACCCGGCCCTTCGTATCGCAGCATCGCCACAGTCGCGTCGTCGTTTGGCGTCCCGGTCGCCGAAAACGTCCGGAGGGTGGCCAGCAGGTGATCCACGAAGGCGCGTGGCGTCGCGCGTCCCTGCGCGCGGGCCAGCTCGACGAGCCGTTCGAGACCGAACGGCTCACCGTCTGGCGACTCGGCCTCGGTGACACCATCGGAATAGCAGAGGATGGCGTCGCCGGGCGCCAGCTGCACCACATCGGTCGGGTACGTCATCGGATCGAAAACGCCCAGCACCGGACCGCCACCTGACAGGGGCCGAACGCCCGCTGCCTCGATCAGCAGCGGTGCCGGGTGTCCGGCGTTCGTATAGGCAAACCGGCCGTCGGGCTCGAGCACGCCATAAAACAATGTGGCGTAGCGCGGCTGGACGCCGCGGCGGAAGAGGCCGCGGTTCAGCCGGCCGACGACCTCACCGGGAGGCCCGGGCACGTCCTCGAACAGCGAGAACATGCCCTGCAGCATGGCCGCGATCAGGGCGGCTGCAGGTCCCTTTCCCGACACGTCGCCGATCGCCAGGCCGAACGCCCCCGACCGGTACGGGAGGTACTCGAGGAAGTCGCCGCCGATCGCGCGCGACGGCAGCGACGAACCGACGATGTCGAAGCCGGTGCCGGTGGCGGGAGGGCGGGCCATGAGCGTCTGCTGCACGGCCGACGCCAGCGCCAGCTCCCGGTCGACGCGCGTCTTCTCGAGTCGCTCGAGCACGCCGGCGAAGTCGTAGATGCGCTGCTCGGTCGCGATGCGGCCGTCGACGAACGTGTACAGCCGCGCCGCCTGGTACTCGATGCGCTGCCCGGTGGGCGGCAGGCCGTACAGTGCCACGCGGTGCGTGCCGGTGACCGTCGCGAACTGCGCCGCGCGCGGCCCCTCACTGAGGAAGAGGCCGCGGCGCGTCGTGATGGTGTAGTCCGGAAAGATCTCGAACAGCCGGACGAACGAGTCGGCTATCGCCTGACGGCCGCGCACGGTGCGGAACATCGGGCTGATGAGCTCGGCGTCCTCCGCATACATCGCGGCGAGAGCCGTGACGTCGTGACGGTTGATCGCATCCAGGTGGCGTTCAACCAGCGCCCGGATGTCGTCACGGCTCATGCATAGATGGTAGCCTCGCCGCCTCCCTATTGCAGCTCTTCGGCGCTGTACGGCCGGTTCCGTCCCTCGGTGGCCGCCCGCTGTTCACGCACCTGCTCGGGCGTGACCGGCGACGCCGTGTGGCCCCACTCGCGGCGGACGTACGTGAGCACGCTTGCGATCTGCTCGTCGGTGAGGCTGGTGCCGAGCGGCGGCATCAGGCCGACCGTGCCCTGCTTGCCGTGCAGCACGATGCGGATAGCCGTCTCGGGTCCGCCGAGGGCGAACGACGATCCGACCAGGCTCGGCGCGACCTTGTCGGCGCCGCGGCCGTCGGCCTGGTGGCACGCGATGCAGATCGTCGAATAGATATCGCGCCCTGCGTTGAACCGTGCCTCTTCGGCCGGCGAGAGGGGCGGCGCCGCCGGACCGGCAGAGGCCACCTCGAGCAGCGGGCCCGTGATGTCGGCCGAAGCCATCCGCACGCCGCCCGCGCGCGTGAACGCCACGTGCGTCGCCAGGTGATCGGGCGCCTCGTACAGCGGGCCGGCGTTCGTCTGCCGCTCGACGCGATACCGCCACTCGCCGCCGAGCGGCACGCGCGTCGACCCGACCTGCAGGAACATGCCCTCGGCCGTCGGCGCGAGGAAGCCGCCCTCGTTGCGCGAGTTCTGGATGCGCACGGTCAGCACGTTCTCGCCTGCGCGCAGCACGCCTTCGGGCACGACGAACTGGCCGGCCGCGTTGCCGCGCCCGGCAAAGCCGCGGCCTCGTCCGGCACCGCCGCCCATCGCCCCCATGCCCGGACCGCCACGCCCCGGCGGCAGGGGCGAATAGAGCTGTTCGCCGTTGAGCCAGGCCTCGCCGAAGTTGCGCATGGGCCCGAGCGTCAGCGTCCCCGGCCCCGGCGTGTCGACCGTGAAGGTGCGCGTGAACCACACCGCCCCGTCGAAATCGGGCAGCCCCCGCGTCTCCCACGCCCCGGGGACCGTCATGGTCTTCCATTCCGACGCAACCTCGGCGGCCGACGGCGTCCGCCAGTCGGGCCGTGCGTCGGCCGGGATGCGCAGCATGACCGGCAGGCGCGCCGCATCGCCCTGGCGCACCTGCTGCCCTGCCAGGAAGCTGTCGGCGTGACGCATCGCCGCGATGTACAGCGCCCGGCCCAGCCAGCGATCGCGGTAGTTCTCCTCGACGCGGCTGGCCTCGTAGAGCGCGGCGCCAATCTCGGGCACCGACGCCGGCATGTCGGCCAGGACGAGTATCACCGCCAGCCGGGTCTGCAGATCAGGATCGGCGAGCATGTTCGCGTCGAGCAGCGCACGCGCCGCCTCGGGCACCGGCGGCAGCACCATCGCCGCCGCCTTGCGCACGCCGGCCGATGGATGACGCAGCGCCTCGACCGCAACCTGGTACGCCTCGGTCGTCGGCGAGCCGAGCGCGCCCAGGCCGTGCAGCGTCCAGAGCGCGTGCAGCGCTCCGGCGTTCAGGCCGATTTCGTCGACCGACCGATCCCGCACGAGGGCCAGCAGCTGCGGCACCACGTCGGTCTCGCCCCGTTCGACGAGCAGCCGCTGCGCGTGCAGGCGCCAGAACATGTTGTCGTCGGTCAGCGCGTCGAGCAGACCGGCCGTATCGTCGATGCTCAGCGAGCGCGTCTTCGACGGCTTCGCCCCCTTGTAGGCCAGGCGGTAGATGCGGCCACGCTCCTTGTCGCGCAGCGACGTTTCGTACGCATTGCCCCGGCCGTTGCTGTAGCCCTCGGGCGTCGGGTTGTGCTGGATGATGAAGTTGTACCAGTCCGAGAACCACACCGCCCCGTCGGGACCGACCATGGCGTGGACCGGCGCGAACCACTCCTCGGCGCTCGCAATCAGGTTCCAGCCGTCCCGCGACACGAAGCCGGCCCCCTGCTTCTCGAGCACGCCGAGCGCGAGCAGGTGCGCGGTCGGCTCACTGATGAGCGCCTTGCGGTTCCAGAAGTCGCGCGGGAACTGCCGCGCCGTATACAGCTGGTGCCCCGAGCCGGCCGTAAAGCCGCCGAACACGTCGACCTGCCGGATGTAGGGCGTGATCGGGTGCACCGGATAGTACTGCGCGATGCTCGCGTAGCCGGGGCCGACGCCGCGCCCGTCCGGCGTGCCGTTCGGGATGCCTTCGAGCCCTTCGAAATAGCGGTTCGGGATGGCGACGTGGAAGGTCGGATCGTTGTTGGCCGTCCCGCCGAACACCTCGAACGTCTCCGACAGCCCCAGCCCCCACGTGTTGTTCGTCGAACCGGTCACGTACTCGAAGCCCGATCCGTCCGGCCTGAACCGGTAGACGCCCTGGCCGAACTGCATCGGCCGGCCGTTCATCACACCGTTGTAGCCCGAGTAACCGACGACGCCCCAGATGTAGTTGTCGTGGCCGTACATCAGGTTCGACGCAATCGCGTGGGTATCGCGCGTGCCCCACCCGGTGCTGAGGATCTCGCGCACGTCGGCGCGATCGTCGCCGTCGGTGTCCTTCAGGAAGAGGAAGTGCGGCGCCCCCGACACGATCACGCCGCCGCGCGAGAACACCAGGCTCGTCGGAATGTTCAGCCCCTCGGCAAAGGTCGTGAACTTGTCCATCTGACCGTCGCCGTCGGTGTCCTCGAGGATCCGGATCCGATCGTTGCCCGGCGCACCGTCGAGGATGACGTTCGGGTAGTCCTTCGTCTCGAGAATCCAGAGCCGTCCGCGCTCGTCGAAGTTGAACGAGATCACCTTATAGATGTCGGGATCGGCCGCCACGCGCGTCAGCTCGAACTCGGCCGGGTACGACAGGAACTTCTCGGCGTCCTCGGGCGCGAACGGCAGCTGGTACTGCGGCGGCGGATCGCGGCGCTCGTAGTTCGGGACGTTGAAGCCCTCGACGTATTCCACGCCCGGCATGCGCAGCCGCTTGTAGGCCTCGCGCGCCTCGTCGGCAACGGCCCACACGATCCCGTTGGCCACCAGGCGGTGGAAGCCCGGGTTGCTCCACGTGCGCGCGTCGTGGCCGAACGCCGTGTAGAAGACGCGCCCGTTGCCCTGCGTCCGCACCCACGTGTAGGGCTCGCGGCCGTTCTCGTCGACGCGCTCCATGAGCACGGTCCGGTTCTCGGGGTTGTGGCGCGTGTGGACGTAGGTTTCGTCCCACGTCGTGAACGGCTCGAGGCCCTGCATCACCGGATGATCCGGCGCGACGATCTCCGCGGCGAACTCACCCGCCCCGTGCCGCAGGAACTGGCCGCCGACGAGCGGGATGTACCGCGGCGCCTTGATGAACATGTAGGACGCCGAGTGAATCGCGACCAGGCCCTTGCCGCCCTCGACGAACGACACGAGCGCGTCCTCCTGCTCGGGCGTGATCTCCATGTGATTGCCGTAGATCACGAGGCCGTCGTAGTACTGCAGCCGCTCCGGATCGAGCGCCTCGGCCGGCGTGTCGACGTGCGTCAGGTGAATGCCCATCCGGGCGAGCGGCGCGGCCAGCAGCGGGAACAGCTCGTGCGAGTTGTGGTTCCGCTGTTCGTGGCCGAGGAAGAGCAGCCGGAGCGGGCGTCCCTCGCCGCCGGTCGATGGCGTCTGCTGCGGCGCGGCGGCACGCGCCGTCCACGCCGGACCGAGCGCCGCGACCGTCATCGCGGCGACGCACGCCGCGGTGAGCAACACCAGATGGATGGGACGCCGGAATCGCCTTGCGATCATCGAGGGCACTCCTCCCCCCGCGTCACCGCCGCAACCGCGGCAGGTGCGCTGGCTGTGGAACCGATTCGATTCCCGGTTCTAACGCTGTCTCGAAAGCAGCGCGATGTTAGATCGCCGCGCCGCCGCGCCGCAAGGCCGGGGCGGGAAACAGAAAGGGCCGAAGGACGGCGGGCGCCGCCCTTCGGCCCTCCTGACAACCCGGAAGACCTTCGCACTTCCGGCTTCGGACTACCGGAACCGTCCGAGCGCCACGGCCAGCTCGAAGCGCGCCCGACGCGCCGCGTCCTCGGCAATCGCCACCGCGCTGGCCGCATCGCGCGCCGAGCGCTGGGCATCGATGACCTCGAGATTGGTCGTCGCGCCGAGCTCGAACGCGGCCATCGTGATCTTCAGCACCTCTTCGGCACTGGCCGCCGCCTCGCGTGCCCGCTCGAGCGCGCGCGCCGTGCGCTCGACCGCCTGCCGCGCCATCCGCTCCTCGGCGCGCGCCTGCTGCTCGAGCTCGTCGCGCACGATGCGCTCCTGCGTAAGCGTCACCTCGCGCAGCGCGCGCTCGGCGGCGATGCGTCGGGTGAAAATCGGCTGCGAGACGCTGAACGTCAGCTGCCAGGTGCGCGACGGCGCGAAGAGGGATGCCGGCGCGACGGCCTGCGGCGTGAAGCTGACCGACGCGGCCGGCAGCCACGACTTGCGGGTATCGCGCAGCACACGCTCGGCCGCCGCGATCGCCCGCACCTGCCGCTGCAGATCCGGACGGTCCAGCACCCAGTCGGACGGCAGCGCATCCTCGGGCACGTCGAACAGCGGCTCGGCTCCGGCATCGACCGGACCGTCGGCCACCAGCAGCAGCCCGAGCGCCTCCTGCGCCTGCCGCAGCGCGAGCGCGGTCGTCTCGAGTCGCGACTCGGCCGTGGCCGCCGCCTGCGCGGCACGCAGCTGGTTGAGCCGGCTGCCCGCCCCGCCCTCGAGCCGGCGCTCGGCAAACTCGAGGTGCGCGCGCGCCGTCTCGAGCGCACGCTCGTCGACCTCGAGCTGGCGCTTCGCCGCAATCACGCCCAGGTAGGCGTAGGCCGTCGCCACGGCCACCTGCTGCCGCACTTCGGCGCCGGCCAGCTGCGCGACCTCGATCTGATCGCGTGACTGGTTCACGCGCGCCCGCGACTCGAACGCCAGCAGCGGCATCGTCGCGCTGGCGCCGAAGACGAACTGGCTCTGCGGCTGCGTCACCGTGTCCTCGAAGCCGCGCTCCGAGTCGTAGGTGACGTTCGTGATCGTGCCCGTCACGGTCGGCATCAGCGCGGCGCGCGACTGCTGGAGCAGCGCGTGCGCCTGGGCGATCGTGGCCTCGGCCCGGGCCATCGTCGGGTTACGCGCGATGGCCTCCTCGATCGCCTGCTGGAATTCGACCGTGCGCATCGGGGGCGTCTGGGGCGTCTGCGCGGCCGCCGGGACCACCTGCATCAGCAGGAGAACGACGGCCGCGGCCCACGTCGAGCGGATGCGGTTCACTGCGCACCTCCCAGCTCGGCGGCGAGCACGTCCCTGTGATCGCGGCGTCCCTTGCCCGGCACCGCGGTCCGGATGACGACGTAGAGCACCGGGATGAACGTCAGCGAGAGGAACATCGAGGCGAGCATGCCGCCGGCCACCGTCGTGCCGACCGAGTTCCGCGCCGCCGCGCCGGCGCCGGTCGCCAGCGCCAGCGGCATGACGCCGAGGATGAAGGCGAGCGACGTCATGACGATCGGCCGCAGGCGGATGCGCGACGCTTCGATCGCGGCATCGACAATCGTCTTGCCCTGCTCCCGCAGCTGCTCGGCGAACTCGACGATGAGGATCGAGTTCTTCGCGGCCAGGCCGATGAGCATCACGAGCCCGATCTGGCAGAAGACGTCGTTGGCCAGCCCGCGCACGAACTGCGCGCTCAGCGCGCCGAGCACGGCGAGCGGCACGCCGAGCAGGATGATGAACGGCAGCACCCAGCTCTCGTACTGGGCCGCGAGCACCAGGTAGACGACGAGCAGACTGAGCGCGAACAGGTAGAAGGCCTGCGCGCCGCTCTTCAGCTCCTCGAGCGCCTGGCCCGACCAGGCAAACGAGAAGCCGGCCGGCAGCACCTGCGCCGCCACCTCCTCCATCGTCCGCAGCGCGTCGCCGGAGCTGACGCCCGGCGCCGCATTGCCGGAGATCTGCGTCGATCGGAACAGGTTGAAGTGATTGATCACCGACGGGGCCGTGGACTCTCGCAGACGCACGACGGTGTCGAGCGGCACCATCCGGCCGTCGGCCGTGCGCGCGTAGTACTGCCCGAGATCCTCGGGCCGCGCCCGGTACTGCTGATCGCCCTGCACGTAGACGCGATAGGCGCGGTTGTTGAAGTCGAAGTCGTTCACGTACTGCGATCCCAGCATGATGGCGAGCGCCGAGGTGACCTCGCTCATCGGCAGCCCGAGCGTCTGCAGCCGGTCGCGGTCGATCTCGACGACGAGCTGCGGATCGTTGGCGGTGAACGAGCTGTTGAGCGAGACGACACGGCCCGTCTGCGATGCAGCGCCGATCATCTGCTGCGTCACGTCAGCCAGCTGCTGGATGTCGCCGCCGGTCTGATCGAGCAGCTCGAACTGGAAGCCGCCAAGCGGCGACAGCCCCTGGATGGCCGGCGGCGCGATCGGAATGACGAGCGCGCCGGGGATGGCCAGCAGCTGCCCCTGCAGCCGTGCGAGCACGGCCTGCAGCGACTGATCGGGGCGTCGTCGCTCCTCGAGCGGCTTCAGGCGGACGAACATCATGCCCTGATGCGGCGCGGCGCCCGCGAAGCTGAAGCCGCCGATCGCAAACGCGCTGGCAATGTCGGGATCGCGTGCGAGCACCGCCTCGGCCTGCGCGAGGATGTCCGACGTGTACTGCAGCGACGCGCCCGCCGGCCCCTGGACGATCGTGATGAAGTAGCCCTCGTCCTCCTGCGGGATGAAGCCCGACGGGACGATCCGGAAGATGCCCCAGGTGGCCAGCAGCGTGCCGGCGAACAGCACCAGCATGATCACCCGGCGCTGCAGCACGGCACGCACGAACCAGACGTACCACCCGGTCACCGTGTCGATGACGCGGTTGACCGCCGTGAAGAAGCGCCCGTGCGCGTGCGCCTGCTTGTCGAGCAGCAGCGCCGAGAGCGCCGGGGTGAGCGTGACGGCGTTGAAGACCGACAGCGCCACCGAGAAGGCAATCGTCAGCGAGAACTGCTGGTAGAGCCGGCCGGTCATGCCGGGGAAGAACGCCACCGGGACGAACACGGCCGCGAGCACCACGCCGATGACCACGACGGCCGAGAACACCTCGCGCATGCCGTCGATGGCCGCACGGTACGCCCGCTTACCGTACTCGCGCATGTGCCGCTCGATGTTCTCGATGACCACGATCGCGTCGTCGACGACGATGCCCGTGGCGAGCACGATGCCGAAGAGCGTCAGCGTGTTGATCGAGAACCCGAACAGCTTGACGAACGCGAACGTGCCGACGAGCGACACCGGGATCGTGATGGCCGGGATGATCGTGCTCCGCCAGTTCTGCAGGAACAGGAACATCACGAGCACGACCAGGGCGATCGCCTCGGCCAGCGTCCGCAGCACCTCGGCAATCGAGTCGCGCACGATCTGCACGTTGTCGAACGCGATCTGCGCCTCGAGGCCGGGCGGGAACGTCGGCCGGAGCCGCTCGAGCTCCTCCTGAATCGCCTGGAAGACCTCGATGGCGTTGGCACCGGGCAGCGGCCGGATGCCGATGCCCGATGCCTCGAGCCCGCCGAACCGGAGCGTCGAGGCGTAGCTCTCGGCGCCGAGCTCGACGCGCGCGACGTCGCGCACCCGCACGAGCGCGCCGTCGGGCCCCGTCTTCACGATGACGTTCTCGAACTCCGAGGGCTCGACGAGCCGGCCCTCGGCGCGGACGCTGATCTGGAACATCTGATCGGGCGCCGCCGGCATCGCGCCGACGCTGCCGGCCGCCACCTGGATGTTCTGATCGCGCAGCGCGTTGACGACATCGCCCGCCGTCAGGTTGCGGCTGGCCAGCGCGGCCGGGTCGAGCCAGAGCCGCATGGCGAAGCGCCGCTCACCGAAGATCTGGATGTCACCGACGCCCGGAATGCGCTTGAGCGCGTCGCGCACGTAGACGTCGATGTAGTTGCTGATGAACAGCGAGTCGTACCGGTTGTCGCGCGAGAAGAACCCGATCGCGCCCAGGAAGCCCGCTGTCTGCTTGGTGACCGTGATGCCGTTGGTGCGCACGTCGGCCGGCATGCGCCCGAGCACCTGGTTGACCCGGTTCTGCACGTCGATCGCGGCCAGGTCCGGGTCGCGACCGATGTCGAACTGGATCGTGATCTGGCTCATGCCCGAGCTCGTGCTCGACGAGCTCATGTAGGTCATGCCCTCGACGCCGTTGATCGCCTGCTCGAGTGGCGTCGTGACGGCCGATTCGACCGCCTGGGCGTTGGCGCCCGTGTAGAACGCCGACACGGTGACCGATGGCGGCGCCAGGTCGGGATACCGCTCGATCGGGAGCGTGGGGATCGAGATCGCCCCGGCAAGGACGATCAGCAGCGAGCAGACCGTCGACAGGACCGGCCTGCGGATGAAGACGTCACTGAACACTTAGCGTCCCCCCGCAGCCGAGTCGCCCGCCGCGGCGCCCGCCGGCCCGGCGGCGGCCTGCGCCGCCCCGGCCGGCATGATCATCACGGGCACGCCGTCGGCCAGCTTCTGGATACCGCCCACGATGAGCTGCTCGCCGGGCTCGAGCCCCCCGGTGACCACGTAGTCGCTGCCGACGGTGCGGCCGACCTCGATCTGCTTCTGGCGCGCCACCGTCATGCCGCCCTCACCCGGCTGGGCCACGAACACGAAGTACCGGCCGTTGATGCGCGTCGCCGAAACGACCGGCGCCGTAATCGCCTCTTCCTCGCCGAAGACGATCACCGCACGTACGCTCTGCTCGGTCCTGAACCCGTCGGGCCGCACCGGCGCCTTGACGAGCACCGTCTGCGTCCCGTCGTCGACCGCCGCCGAGACGAAGTTGATCGTTTCGCTCGCCAGCACCTCGCCGCGCCCGTCGAGGATCCGGACCGGCAGGCCCGGCCGCAGATCGGCCGCCTGCGTCACCGGCACGTTCACGTACAGTTCGAGCGTCGAGTTGTCTTCGATCGTGGTCAGCGTGGTCGACCGGGTGACGCGATCGCCCACGCGCACGGGAATGTCGCCGACGATGCCCGGCGAGGGTGCGACGACGCGGAAGTAGGCGAGCTGCGCCTGCTGCTGGCGGACCTGCTCTTCGGCGGCCCGCAGCTGCGCCTCGGCCGTCCGCTGGGCGGTGATCGCCTGCTCGTACTCCTGCTGGCTCGTCGCGCCCACCTCGAGCAGCGCACGCGCCCGCTCGGCCTGCTGCCGGGCGAACTCGGCGTCGGCCTGACGCGCGGCCAGCGTCGACTCGAGGGCCGCCAGCGCGGCACGCTCGACCGGGGCGTCGATCTCAAACAGCGGCGTGCCGGTCGAGACCCGCGTTCCCGATGCCACGAGGATGCGGAGCAGATAGCCCTCGGCCTGCGGCTGGATCACCGTGGACCGCCGCGACCGGATGATGCCGACGAACTCGGCGGTTCGTTCGACCGCGCGCGGCTCGAGCGTCACGGCCTCGACCGGCACGCCCATCATCCCGCCGCCGGCACCGGGCGCGCCGTTGCCGGGAGCGCCGCCGCCACAGGCGGCCGCGCCGACCGTCAGCGCGACGAGCGCGGCAGACACGGCCGCACGCATCGCAACCGTCCGTCCGGGCCGATCCACCGAAGCACCGGATCGGAAAGACTCAGAGAACAGCACGTTTGACATAAGAGAGGAAAACGAAAGGGTTGGCAGATATCCACGACGCCGGGAGGGCGCGTTGAAGGCACGCGGCTGCGTTGCCGCGCCTAGCCGTCCAGTCTATGCTGGTTTGTCCTGGATTCGTGATGACGTTCTGTCTATTTTCCTTGTCTGTTCGTCTACGCCCACTGAACGGCTGGACAGAAGCTCAGGCAGGTCCGACCCGTCGATGGATGTACTGACCGACGTACTGGAGTCGATTCACACGCGCACGATGCTCCTCGGCCGACTGGATTTGACGGCGCCGTGGGGTCTCTTGTTCGATGGATCCGGCGATCCGGGCCTGGCTTTTTTCGTCGTGACGCGCGGATCGGCGGTGCTCGAGACCGAACACGACGGCACCCGCTGGCTCTCGGGCGGCGATTTCGTCCTGCTGCGCAAGGACCGCGGGCGGATGTCGCTCCGCGACAGCCCGGCCTCGCCGGCCGTGCCGGTCAGCGACATCCTGGCCGGCAACCCGCAGCGGCGCGACTGCCAGCCCGGCGGTGTCTTCTGTTACGGCGGTGGCGGACCGCTCACGAGTGTCATCGGGGGACGCATCGAGGTCGGCTCGCTCACGCACAACCCGCTGCTGCGCGCGCTGCCTCCCGTCGTCCACGTTCGCGGTGATCACGGCGCGCCGGCCTCGTGGCTCGAGACGACGCTGCAGTTCATCTCGTCGGAAATGCACTCGGGCGAGCCCGGGGCCTCCACCGTGGTGGCGCGCCTCGTCGACGTGCTGTTCGTTCAGGCCATCCGCACCTACCTGTCGCAGTCGCCGGCGCGCGGCGGCAGCTGGCTGCGGGCGCTCGTCGACCCGCAGATCGGGCGCGCCCTGTCGCTCATCCACGAACAGCCCGACGCGCCGTGGACGGTGCAGGCGCTGGCCGAGCGCGTGGCCATGTCACGCTCGGCGTTCTCGGCGCGCTTCCGCGAGCTCGTCGAGGAGCCGCCGCTGACCTACCTCACGCGCTGGCGCATGGCCCGCGCCGCGCGGATGCTCCACCAGACCGACGAGAACATCAGCGTCGTCGCGGCCCGCGTCGGCTACGAGGCCGAAGCGGCGTTTTCGAAAGCCTTCAAGCGCTGGAACGGCCTCGCGCCCGGCGAGTACCGGCGCCGGCATCGTCTCTCGCGCAACGGACGCTCCGGCAACGGTCGCAGCGGGGCCATAATCGAGGCACCGTGACCGACGACGCCGCGCTGGCTGCCGACGTGTACGAGGAGCTCCGCCGGCTCGCCGCCGGCTACCTACGCCGCGAACGCCATCGGAGTGTTCAGGCCACCGAGCTCGTGCACGAGGCGCACCTGCGGCTCGCGACCTCGACGACGGCCGTCAACGATCGATCGCACTTCATCGCGCTGGCGGCCATCGCGATGCGCCGCCTGCTCGTGGAACGGGCACGCCGGCGCGCGGCCCGCAAACGCGGCGCCCACACCGTGCAGATCACGCTCGACGACCGCCTGCCTGCCGCTGGAACCGGGGCCCACGACGTGGATCTGCCCGCGCTCGCCCGCCTCTCGCCCGTGCAGGCGCGCGGCGTCGAGCTCCGGTCCTTCGGCGGCCTGTCGATCGACGAGACGGCGCGCGCCCTCGACCTTTCGCCGGCGACGGTCAAGCGTCACTGGACCGTTGCCCGTGCGTTCCTTCTCCGCGAGCTTCAGGGATCGCCGCCGGCGTGACGCGACCGACCGATCCTCACCGCTGGGCGCGCATCGCCGACCTGTTCGAGCGGGCACTCTCGGTCCGCGCCGAGGATCGCGCCGCCTGGCTCGTCGCCGTCTGCGGCGACGACGAACAGCTCTATGACGAAATCTCGTCGCTGCTGCGTGTGCACGAACGGGCCGGCAGCTGGCTGAGCGGCCCGCCGTCCGACGCCGATCCCGCCCCCGACGTTCTGCCGCCGCTGCCGACACAGCCCATCGGTCCCTATCGCGTGCGCCGCGTCATCGGCACGGGCGGCATGGGCGTCGTGTACGAGGCAGAAGACACGCGCCTCGGCCGCACCGTGGCGCTCAAGGCCGTCGCCGGTGCCGACGACGCCCGGCAGCACGTCGCGCGGCTGCAGCGCGAGGCGCGGGCCGCGGCCGCCATCGTCCACCCGAACATCGCGACGGTCTACTCGCTCGAGGAAGCCGACGGACAAATCTACATGGCGAGCGAGCTGGTCGACGGGAAGACGCTGCGCGACGAACTCGCGCGTGGTCCGCTGCCGTTCGTGCGGGCCATCGAAGCCGCGCTGGCCGTGGCGCGGGCAGCGGCCGCCGCTCACGCCCGCGGCATCGTGCATCGCGACCTGAAACCCGAGAACGTGGCCTGCGCGCCCGACGGCACCTTCAAGGTGCTCGACTTCGGACTCGCCGTTGCCGCCGCAAGCGCAGCCATCTCCCTGACCGACGACGGAACCCTCATCGGGACGCCGGGGTACATGTCGCCCGAACAGATTCGCGGCAACCGGGTGGACGGCCGCGCCGACCAGTTCGCCATCGGCGTCCTGCTGTACGAACTCGTCACCGGCACACACCCGTTCCGCGCGCGAACTCCGGCCGGCACGCTGGCGCGCGTCCTGGAAGCGGCTCCGGACCCGCTCCGCGTCCATCTGCCCGACGACGCGCGCCTGCTGCCCGACGACGTCCTCGATCGGCTGGAGGCCACCGTCGCGCGATGCCTCCAGAAGCGGCCCGAGCACCGCTTTGCCGACACCGCGGCGCTCGTCGCCGCGCTCGAGCGGTTGTTGAGCGTGGTGGCTCCTGCCGCCGATCCGCCCCGCCCGTCGACGCGCGCCGTCTGGTGGTGGCAGTTTCACCAGGCCGCCGTGACCATCGGCTACCTGCTGCTCCTGCTGCCGGTGTGGCAGGTGCGGGCCGGCCTCGACGTCGGTCTGGCACTGGCTTTGCCGCTCGCGGCGCTGGTGGCAGCCCTCGTCGCCGGCTGGCTGCGGCTGCACCTGTGGTTCGCGCTGCGCGAGTCCCCCGAGCAGTGGGCGAGCCAGCACACGCGCGCCCGCCGGTGGATCCTCGCCGCCGACCTCGTCTTTGCGGCAGTACTGCTCGTCGCCGGCGTCCTGGCCACGGCGAACGGCCTCGGCCAGGGACCGCTGCTCGTCGGCGCCGGTGCGGTCGTGACCGTCCTGTCGCTCGTCGTCGAGCCGGCCACCACGCGTGCGGCCGCGGGCCTCTGAGCGACGGGTCCTGCTGCTATCATGAGCCCGTTGTTCGCCCGACCGCTTTCCCACGTCCTGCCCGTCCGCGCGTTGCTCGTGCTCGGGATCGTCGCAGCCCTGCTCGGCGCGGCGATTCGATCGCAGGATGCCAGCTACACGGTTCACGCCACCGACGGCCAGCCGCGCACACTGCCGGTACGCACGGCCGGATCGGCCGAACTCGTCGCGCTCGATCAGGTGGCAACGCTTTTCGGCCTCACGGTGGCCGAGGACGCGCTCGTCGGCGGCCTCACGCTTCGCGGTCGCGGCCAGCCCATCCTGCTGATCCCCGATCAGGCGTTCGCCTCGATCGGGGCCGGACGCATCGTGTCGCTGCCGGCGCCGGTCAGGCGCGAAGGAAACACATGGTACGTGCCGGTCGACTTCCTGCGGCTCGCCGTCGGGCCCGCGCTCGGCACGCGCATCGAGGTCAGGCGCGCCTCGCGCCGCATCATCGTCGGCGACGTCCGGCTTCCGCAGGTGGCCACCCATTTCGAGCGGCAGGGACCGGGTGGACGACTCGTCATCACCATCCAGCCGTCGACGCCGCACCAGGTGACGCGTCAGGGCAACCGACTCGTCGTGCAGTTCGACGCGGTCGCCGTCGACGCCACGCCGCCGGTCGACCTGGAGTCGGCGTTCGTGAGCGCGGTGCGGGTCGAGGGCACGACACTCGCGATCGATCTCGGACCTGAGGTCGCCGGCTATCGTGCCGAGCAGCCGAGCCCGACGCAGCTGCACATCGAGCTGCTGCCGCCGGACACGGCGGCCGCCGCCGAGCCGGCACCGGCTTCGCCCGATGGGGATCCGGGCCCGCCGCCGGCGCTGGAACTGGGTTCGCGAGGCGTCCAGACGATCGTGATTGACCCGGGCCACGGCGGCGACGACACGGGTGTGGTCGGCCCCGGCGGCACGACGGAAAAGGCGTACGTGCTGGCATTCGCGCGCCGGCTCAAGACCGCGATCGAGAACCGCTTCGGCCTGCGCGTCCTGCTGACGCGCGAGGGCGATGTCGACGTCCCGCTCGATCGCCGCGCCGCGCTGGCGAACAACAACAAGGCCGACCTGTTCATCAGCCTGCACGCCAACGCCTCGCTGCGCCCCGACGTGCGCGGCGCGCAGGTGCTGTCGCTGCGGCTCGAAGACTACAGCGATCGCGCGGCGACACCGGCCGACGACATCACGGTGCCGGTGCTCGGCGGCGGCAGCCGGCGCATCCAGGTCCTGCCGTGGGAAACGGCACAGACGGCGTTCACCGAGCAGTCGGCGGTGGTCGCCAACATCCTGCGGCTGAGGCTGCGCGAACACGGAATCGGGCTGCTCGACGCGCCGAGCTCCGTGCTGCCGCTGCGGCCGCTCGTCGGAGTGAGCATGCCGGCGGTGATGATTGAGCTCGGCATGCTGTCGAACGCCGAAGACGAGCGGGCGCTCAACAGCGCCGACGTCTCGTCGCGCTTCATCACCGCGATCCTCGACACGATCGCACAGGTGCGCCAGGGCATCCCGGCGCCGCAGGGAGCAGTGCAGTGACGATTGGTCCCGGCGACGACTGGAGCGGCCTGCCGCCGGCGCCTCAGCCGCCGACGCCGACGCCGTCGCCTGTCGCCCGCTACGGGCGCTGGGCGACGATTGGCGTCGGACTGGCGGCGCTGCTGCTCGGCATCTGGTTCGTGAGCTCGCGGCTGCCCGGCTGGCTCACGCGCCCCGACGCAGGCACCGGGCTCACCTCGCCCGATGCCCCCGGCGCAGCGACCGCGACGCGCAGCATCCAGGCCACGCTCTACTACATTGCCGAGAACGGGACCACGCTGGTGCCGACGAGCCGCAACGTGCTGTACGGCGCCACTCCGGTCGAACAGGCGCGCCGGCTCGTCGAGGCGCAGGTGGCGCCGGCGCCCGCCGGCCTCGTGTCGCCGATTCCCGAGGGCACGACCGTGCGCAACGTGTTCGTCACCGACCGCCGCGAGGCCTACGTGGACCTCGGCGGCGGAATCGTGGCCAACCATCCCGGCGGGTCGCTCAACGAGGCGCTCACGGTCTACGCCATTGTCAACGCCATTACGACGAACCTGCCCGACATCACCGCGGTGCAGATTCTCGTCGACGGCCGCGAAGTCGACACGCTTCGCGGCCACATCGACCTGCGCGCGCCGCTGGCGCGCGGCACCGACTGGATTCAGAAAGGATCCCCGGCTCCATGATTCGACTCGATGGCCGCACGGCCGATGCCGTCAGGCCGACGCGCATTGTTCCCGACTACACGATTCACGCCGAAGGCTCCGTCCTCATCGAGGTCGGCCGGACGAAGGTCATCTGCACCGCGTCGGTCGAGGACCGCGTGCCGCCGTTTCTGCGCGGTGCGGGCAAGGGGTGGGTGACGGCCGAGTACGGCATGCTCCCACGCGCGACCACCACGCGCACGCAGCGCGAAGCGACCGCCGGCAAGGTCGGCGGGCGTACGCAGGAAATTCAGCGGCTGATCGGCCGCTCGCTCCGCTCCGTCGTGGCCCTGCAGGAACTCGGCGAACGGACGATCTGGATTGACTGCGACGTGATTCAGGCCGATGGGGGCACCCGCACGGCGGCAATCACCGGCGGCTTCGTCGCGCTCGTCCTTGCGCTCGACAAGCTCCGCCTGCGCGGCCAGATCGGCCGCGTGCCGGTCACTCACTACGTGGCGGCGACGAGCGTCGGCATCGTCGACGGCACGCCACTGCTCGATCTCGCCTACGACGAAGACTCGCGCGCCGACGTCGACATGAACGTGGTGAAGGTGTCCGACGGCCGGTACATCGAGCTGCAGGGCACGGCGGAAACGACGCCGTTCGACCAGGACGCTCTGCTGGCACTGCTCGGCCTCGCCAACAGGGGCATCGAGTCGCTCTTCCGGCTGCAGCGCGAGATCGTCGGGTCGATCGTCCCCTAGGCTCGTCCCCGCGACCACGCCCCAGACACACGACGCGCCACACCGGCGGCAGGGCCGGTGCGGCGCGTCACCGGCTCCGGCGTCGCGCGCGTCGCGACGCCCGGCCCGGGGCCTCGTGCGCGGACCCGCTGCGCCGTCAGTCGATTCGCGGGTCGTACCAGCAGGACGCGCCGGGCTCGATGAACGGATCGTGCTCGAAGTCGTACGCGTCGGGCCCGAGCTGCGCCGCTGCCCGCGGCGCCGGCTGCGCGCCTTCGTCGTCGACGAAGGCGCGGCGCGCGCCCGACCCGGCGAGCTGACCGGCCCGCAGCACCCGCGGATCGAGGATGGTCGCGATCGTCTCGCGCGCGTCCTCGAGGTGGCGGCGCGACGCGACGTCCTGCACGTCGGGCAGCACCCGCGCGATCTGCGCGTCGAGCTCGCGGAGCTCGCCGCGCAGCAGCGCGCGGACCTCGGCATTGAGCGGCGTCGAGCCATTCAGACGCGCGTCGATCGTGTCGAGATAGGCGCGCTGCACGTTGCGCCGGTAGAGATCGATGGCCTGGCCGGGCGTATCGAGCTCCTTCCAGATGCCGCGCCTGAGGTCCGTCAGCAGGTTCAGCACCGTGTAGCTGCCCGGATCCATGACCGACTGCTCCACCATGCGGTCGAGCCGCGCCGGCTGCAGCAGCGCGTTCATCAGCGACGTCTGCGCCACACGGATCCGGTTGACGACGCCGGTGGGCTCGAACCGCCGGAGCAGGTCGGGCGTGGTCAGGAACGACGGAACCTGGAAGCCGTGCTCGAGCAGGAACGCGACGGCAGCCGCCTGCCGCGCGCGCGGCACCGGCTCGAACCGCAGGCCCGGCTGGCCAGCATAAAGCTCGCGCGACTCGATGCCGCCGACCACGGCGCTCACGTGGCCGAGCTCGATGCGCCACTGCGCGACGACCCGCTTGTACAGCTCTTCGAGGTCGTCCCACGGCTCGCCGGGGCGCTCGGCAATCTCGACGAGCCGCGACGCGACGCGCTCGAGATTGCGGAGGCCGAGCCGGGTGGCACGCACCGGATCGTGATCGCCCACCGCCTCGCGCTGCTGGCCCGGATCGAACGGGTAGGCCGCCGATTCGGACTCGCCCGACGTCATGAACCGCAGATAGGGTGTGGTGTCCTGCTCGCGCGCCCAGGCGTCGAGCACGGGCCGCTCGGCGTCGGGCGTGTCGGCTTCGGGAATCGGCGCGTAGCCCCACCGGATGGCCCACTTGTCGTACGGCCCGATCTTCGGGACGAGATCTTCGACCGCAATGCCGTCTTCGGGCTGCGCCACGTAGTTGAACCGGGCGTAGTCCATGATGCTCGGCGTGTGGCCGTGCTCGCGCACCCACTCGGGATTGCGCACCTGCTCGACTGTGTAGAGCGAGCTGGCCCGCATGTTGTGCCGCAGGCCGAGCGTGTGGCCGATCTCGTGCGCGACGATGAAGCGGACGAGCTCGCCGATCAGCTCGTCGGGCAGCGGCAGCTTCGTGACGCGCGGATCGAGCGCGCCGACCTGCGACACGTACCACATGGTCGCCAGGTGCTGGATGTTGTGGTACATGAGCACGTCGGCCTCGAGAATCTCGCCGCTGCGCGGGTCGGCGACGTGCGGCCCCTGCGCATTCTCGATCGTCGACGGCAGCCAGCGCACGACCGAATAGCGCACGTCCTCCGGATCCCAGTCGGGATCCTCCTCGGGCGACGGCGGATCCTTCGCGAGAATGGCGTTGCTGAACCCGGCTGCCTCGAACGCCGCCTGCCAGTCCTCGATGCCCTTCTTGATGTACGGCACGAGCTTCGGCGGCGTCGCCGGATCCACGTAGTAGACAATCGGCTTGACCGGATCGGAGACGGGCGCCGTCGGATCCTTCTTCTCGAGCCGGTACCGCGTGATGAAACGGCGCTGGACGGCGCGGTTCTCATCGCGGCTGTAGTCGAGGGTCGACGTCGTGAAGTAGCCGACGCGCGAGTCGTACAGGCGCGGCTTCATCGGCTCGTCGGGCAGCCGGACGAGGCTGTGGTACAGCGTGACCGTACCGCTCGTTCCACGCATGCCGCGCGTCGACGATCCGCCGCCCGTGTACGTCTGCGTGACCTGCACGTTGACGTTCTCGGGATACGAGACCACTTTCTCGAGATACGACCGGCTCTGGTCCATGCCGCGCGCGTTGAGCACGTCGCGCGGCGAGAACTCCGCGATCTCGCTCAGCAGCAGCCCCGTGACGTCGATGACCGGGTTGCCCGCCGGGCTCGTCGCGATGACGCCGAAGCTTCGCAGAATCGTCGGCACGTTCGCGTCGGCCACCGCGCGCGCGATGGGCTCGGATGGATCGGCCGTGACGTCGTAGTTGATCAGCTGCAGGAAGACCCGGTCGCCGCGCTGCGACCAGCGCACGACCCGATCGGCAATCGGCTCGCCGCCGTACCCCGCGCCGAGCGTCGTGCGCTTGAGCCGGGTGACCCAGAGGATGTCGCGATCGAGCAGGTCGGCCGGAATCTCGAAGTACACCGTGTCGCCCACCCGGTGCACGAGGAACATCCCGTCGTCACTCTGCGCATCGGCGAGCAGTTCCTCGTACGACCGGCGGGATCCGCGGCTGCGCGTGACCGGCCGCGACGCCTCGAGGCGCGGCTCGGGTGCCTCGACGCGGCCCGACTCGGCCTCGCCCGGCTCCGGCGCCCGCGGCTGCGGCGCCGGGGGCTCCGATCGCCCGGGGATGGGGCCGTCGTCAGGTCCGGGCGCTTGAGGAGCGGGCCCCTCGGGTGCGGGCGCTTCGGGCGCTGGAGCGTCCGGCAGCGGCACCTCGGGCGCCCGCGGCAGCTCCGGAACGGGCGACTCGGGCACCTGCGCGCCGAAGACGGGGTGGGACGGCGTGACGACCGCCTGATCGACGGCCCGCGCCTCGCCCTGCATACCGAGCACGAACGACGCCGCCAGCGCGGCGACTGACCAGGCGAACCTGCTTGCCCTGGTGCTCATCCAGCTTCCTCCAGCATCGAACGCCCCTGCGGGCCGCCTCCGATCGGACGCGCGGGGACCGGGATGAAGCGGTCGGCCCGCACGGTGGTGCATCATGTCAGACGTGAAATTCGATTCCTGGCCGGGTCTTTTCGTCGCGACGACGAACTCCGGCAAACTTCGCGAAATCCGACGGGCCCTCGACGGGGTGCCCATCCGGCTCCTGACGGCCGACGACCTGCCGGCCCGGCCGGTCGAACCCGAGGAAACGGGCAGCACATTTGCGGAAAACGCTGCCCTCAAGGCGCTCGCCTACGTCCGGCAGGTCGGGCTGCCGACCGTGGCGGAAGACTCGGGCCTCGCCATCGATGCCCTCGACGGCCGCCCGGGCGTGCACAGCGCGCGCTACCCCGGCGCCACGTACGCCGAGAAGTTCGCGCGGCTCTACGCCGAACTGGCCCCGCACCCGAAGCCCTGGACGGCCCGCTTCGTCTGCGCGCTCGCCCTGGCCCTCCCCGGACCGACGCCCGAAGTCGTCTTCACGGCCGAGGGCACCGTCGAGGGCGAGATCGTGTCGCCGCCACGGGGCACGAACGGCTTCGGCTACGACCCGATCTTCTTCCACCCGCCCTACCAGGCCACGCTGGCCGAGGTCGACGACGCCCGGAAGCTGGCGGTCTCACATCGCGGCGCGGCCTTCCGGCAGCTGCGCGCGTGGCTGCTCGATCCGGTTATCGGCTGATTCGCGTCACCACTCCGGTGTCGACTTCGACCGTGTAGATGGCCGGCGCGTACTCAGCGCGCCGCTCGCCGGCCGCCTCGGGCGGGATGTCGGGAACCAGCACGAATGCCACGTACCGGCCGTCGGGCGACCAGCGCGGGTCGATGACGTTGCCGGCGGCCATCGACACGAGCAGCTGCTGGTTGCTGCCGTCGGCGTCCATCGTGAAGATTTCAGCCCGGCGGTTGCGGGTCGTGACGAAGGCGATACGCCGGCCGTCGGGCGACCAGGTCGGGTTCATCCCGTCCCGCTCCGGCGCCGACGTCAGCCTCCGACGCGCGCGCGTCTCGAGGTCGATGACCACGACATCGCGGTTGACCTGCACGGCGAGCTGGCGCCCGTCGGGCGAGAACTGCGGCGCCCAGTTGGCCAGGTCGTCGGTGATCCGCTCGAGGCCGGTGCCGTCGGCGTTCATGATCCAGACGTCGGCGCTCGCGCGGTTCTCGCGGTCCGAGGTGAAGGCCAGCCGCTGGCCGTCGGGCGACCAGGCGGGCGAGCTGTCGCGGGCCGGATGGTTGGTGAGCCGACGGACGTTCCGGCCGTCGGCGTCCATCACGTAGATTTCGCTGTTGCCGTCGCGCTCGCTTTCGAACGCGATGCGCGTCCCGTCGGGAGAAACTGCCGGCGCGCCATCGATGGCGGCGTGGTCGGTGAGGCGACGGCGGCCGCTGCCGTCGAGGTTCATCCGGTAGATGTCGCCCATCCGCTCTCCGACCTCGGAGATGAAGACAAGCGACCGACCGTCGGGAAACCAGTGCGGCGCACCGTCGCGCGACGGCTCGCCGTCGCGCAGCAGCCAGACGCCGGTGAGAATCGCAATGACGACGAGGCCGGCGACGGCGGCGCGCAGCAGCCGTTGACGGCGCGCGTGGCGGTCGGCGCGGTCGTGCGACCGGCGCGCCTGGGGAGCAGCAGAACGCATGACGACTCACTCATTCTTGATCGCTTCGCGCGAGCCGGCCACCCCCGGCCTGGAATTTTCTGCCCGACCGTGTCACCTACTTCCGCGATTGGACCGCGCTGGTCCACACCGACAAATTCGTCATTCCGGCGCGCGACGCTGCCGTCGCGCACGATTCCGATGCGCCCGGGCGCGGCGCCGCGATAGCATGCGATCTCTGCGGGCCGCGTCCTGCGCCCGCGTTTGTTCGGAGGCGTGCGTTGAGTTCCGACAAGTCCGCGTTGTCGCCCACGAGGTTCACTCCTGAGCTGGCCGAAGCCCTCGGCTGGCTCGTTGCCAACGGCCATCCGTCGCCGTCGACCCTCAACCGGATCGTCGGCATCGTCCGCGACCGGTTCGGCGCCGACGTCTGTTCGCTCTATCTGCTCGAACCCGATCGCGCGAACCTGGTGCTGGCCGCCACGGCCGGCCTGCGCCCCGACAGCGTCGGGCGCGTGCGCATGCAGATCACCGAAGGCCTCGCGGGCCTGGTGGCCGAAGAGCTGAAGCCGCTCCGCGTCGTCGACGCGCACGGGCACCCGCGCTTCAAGTTCTTCCCGGATGCGGGCGAAGAGGCGTACCGATCCTTTGCCGGCGTGCCGGTCCTCGATCGCGGCGTGCTCCAGGGCGTGCTCGTGCTGCAGACGGCGCGGCCGCACGCCTTCGAGGACGTCGAGATCGAAGGGCTCGCGAGCGTGGCGGCGCTCATCAGCAGCCACGTGGCGGCCGCCCGGACGCAGGGGCAGTTCGTCGCATCGACGCACCAGCGGCTGTGGGCCCTGGCCCAGAACCTCTGGTGGAGCTGGGACCCGCACGCACGGGCGCTCTTCCGTGAAATCGATCCGCACCTCTGGTCGGCGGTCGATCACAACCCGATCGCGCTGCTCGACGCGATTCCGGCCGACCGCCTCGAGGAGCGCTGCGCGCAGCTCGGCCTGCACGGCCGCATCAACTACGTGTACCGGCGGCTGCAGGAGTACCTGCAGGCCTCCGACACGTGGGCGGCGCGACACGCCGGCGTGCTCCGCGCGCGGCCGGTCGCCTACTTCTCGGCCGAGTTCGGGCTGCACGAGTCGCTGCCGATCTACTCGGGCGGCCTCGGCGTGCTCGCCGGCGATCACATCAAGAGCGCGTCCGACCTCGGTGTCCCGCTCGTCGGCGTCGGTCTCTATTACGACCAGGGGTACTTCCGGCAGCGGCTCGATCGCGACGGCTGGCAGCAGGAGCAGTACATCGAGATCAACCACCGCCTGCTGCCGCCGCAGCCGGCCACCGTCGGGTCGACGCCGGTCATCGTCACGATCGAGACGCGGCTGGGCACGATCTCGGCGCGCGTCTGGACGGTCGACGTCGGGCGCTGCACGCTGCTGCTGCTCGACTCCGACGTGGATGGCAATACGCCCGAGGATCGCGAGCTGACGTCGCGGCTCTACGGCGGCGACGTCCGGGTGCGCATCCGGCAGGAGCTGCTGCTCGGCGTCGGCGGCATGCGCGCGCTGCACGCGCTCGGCATCAACCCGGGCGTCATCCACCTGAACGAAGGACACAGCGCGTTTGCCACGCTCGAGCTCGTGCGACACCGCATGCAGCTCGAGGGCATCGACGCACACGAGGCGATGCGACGCGTCTCGGCGCAGGTGGTCTTCACGACGCACACGCCGGTGCCGGCCGGCCACGATCGCTTCTCATCGGAGCTCGTCGAGGAGCACCTGGGCCCGCTGCGCGACAGCCTCGGCATCGACGAGCACACGCTGCTCTCGCTCGGGCGCATCAACCCCGACGATCCCAACGAGCTGTTCTGCATGACGGTCCTCGCGCTGAAGCTGAGCCGGCGTGCGAACGCCGTCTCCTCGCTGCACGGCGAGGTGTCGCGCGCGATGTGGAAGGGGCTCTATCCCTCGAAGGCCGAACACGAAGTGCCGATCGGGCACATCACCAACGGCGTGCACGTCGGCACGTGGCTTTCGGTCGAAATGCGCCAGATCTACGACCGCCATCTCGGGCCCGACTGGCACCAGCGCGCCGGCCATCCCGAGATCTGGAAGCCGATCGACAACATCGACGATGCCGAAATCTGGGAGACGCACGAGCTGCTGCGATCGCGGCTGATCAACTTCGTGCGGCAGCGCACGGCGCGGCACGCCGAGGAGCGGGGCGAGCCGCCCGAGGTCGTCGAGATGCTCCGCCGGGCGCTCAATCCTGACACGCTGACGATCGGCTTCGCCCGTCGCTTCGCGACCTACAAGCGGGCCAACCTGCTGCTGCGCAACCTCGACGCGCTGGCCGAGATCGTCAACAACCCGCGGCAGCCGGTGCAGCTGATCTTCGCCGGCAAGGCGCACCCGCACGACCGGCCCGGCAAGGAGATGCTGCAGCAGATCGCGCGGCTCATGCACGACCCGCGCTTCGCCGGCCGCATCGTCTTCGTCGAAGACTACGACATCAACGTCGGCCGGCAGCTCGTCCAGGGCGTCGAC
Organism: Acidobacteriota bacterium; assembly: GCA_003242705.1. Taxonomy (GTDB): domain Bacteria; phylum Acidobacteriota; class Vicinamibacteria; order Vicinamibacterales; family SCN-69-37; genus SCN-69-37. The sequence goes on along the minus strand of QGVF01000013.1, from coordinate 13,795 downwards.
CTGTGGGTGAACAACCCGCGGCGGCCGCTCGAGGCGTGCGGCACGAGCGGCGAAAAGGTCGTACTCAACGGCGGGCTGAACTGCTCGATTCTCGACGGGTGGTGGGCCGAGGCCTACGACGGCCTCAACGGCTTCGCGATCGGCTCGGGCGAGACGCACTCGAACATCGACGTGCACGACGAGCGCGACGCCCAGGCGCTCGTCACGGTCCTGCGCGAGCAGGTCATCCCGCTCTTCTACCGGCGCGACCGCGACGGCCTGCCGCGCGAGTGGATCGCCCGCATCAAGCGCGGCATCCGCACCATGGGCTGGCGCTTCAGCGCCGACCGCATGGTGATGGACTACGTCCGGCACACGTACATTCCCGCGGCCGGCGGGACGAGCTGCGATATCAGATAACCGTCGTGGCGGGGAAGCACCTCGGGCTCTGCAGACCCGAGGTGCTTTCTCAGTTTCAGGCCCGGGAACCCACCGTTTCGCCCACGGTCAGTCCCCTGTCTTCCTCGACGCCCAGGTGCAGGTTCATGCTCTGCACCGCGGCGCCCGAGGCCCCCTTGCCGAGATTGTCGAGCCGGGCCATCAGCAGCGCCTGGGTGTCGCTTGCGAAGACGAACAGGTCGACACGGTTCGTGTCGTTGGCGGCCTGCACGTCGAAGTAGCCGTCCGACAGCACGTCGGCGTCGTTGAGCGGCATCACCTGCACGAACCGCTCTCCTTCATACCGGCGCGCCAGTGCCTCGTGCAGCGCTGCGGGCGTCGTGCCTGGCGGCAGCTGCGACAGATGAAGGGGGATGCTGACCGTCAACCCCTTGTAGAACGGCCCGACGACCGGCTGGAACACGGGCGGCGTGGCCAGGCCCGTGTGCACGTGCATCTCGGGCAGATGCTTGTGTCGGAGCGTCAGCGCGTAGGGCCGCGGCGAGCGCAGCCGCGGGTCGCCGCTCGTCTCGTACTGTTCGATCATCTTCCTCCCGCCGCCCGAATAACCGGTGAGCGACGTCGCGCTGAGCGGCAGCTCGCGCGGGATCAGTCCCGCGTCGATGAGCGGACGTACGAGCAGGATGAAGGCGGTCGAATGGCAGCCGGGATTCGCGATCCGCTTCGAGGTGCGGATGCGGTCGCGCTGGCCCGGCGCGAGCTCGGGCAGACCGAACACCCAGCCCGGATCCGTCCGGAAGGCCGTGCTCGCGTCGATGAGGCACGTCCGCGGGTTGGTCACCATCGCGGCCGCCTCGCGCGAGGCGTCGTCGGGCAGGCACAGGAAAGCCACGTCGGCGGCGTTCAGCAGGCGCGCGCGCTCGGCCGGATCCTTCCGCTTCTCCGGATCGATCCGCAGCACCTCGATGTCGTCGCGGCCCGCGAGCACTTCGTGAATCCGAAGGCCCGTCGTCCCCTGCTGCCCGTCGACGTAAACCCTGAACGCCATGACCTGCCCGTGCCTCCCCTCCCGCCGGACGCGTCACGGCGCCAGGCGCTCTTACAGAATACCGGGTTCTCGCGTCGCGCGTTCGACCGGCCCGGAAACGCCCTGGCGTCCCCGCAGCAGCCTCGTGCGGCGGAGACGCCGGGAAGGCGGCAACGCTTCGGAAATCAGTCGACGAACGGGTTGATCGTCTCGATGGTGCCGTCGGGGCGATGGACGAGCTCCGTCACCTTGATGTTGCGCAGGTGCGTGCGCCCGCCCGACAGCTGCGAGTCGTGGTAGAAGAGCCACCACCGCCCCTCGAACTCCACGATCGAGTGGTGATTCGTCCAGCCGAGCACCGGCTCGAGGATCTTCCCGCGATACGTGAACGGGCCGTAGGGCGAGCTGCCCGTGGCGTACACGATGTAGTGCGTGTCGCCGGTCGAGTACGAGAAGTAGTACGTGTCGCCGACCTTGTGCATCCAGGCCGCCTCGAAGAAGCGGCGCTCGTTGTCGCCGGCGCGCAGCGGCTCGCCGTTCTCGTCGAGCACGACGACGTCGCGCGGCGTTTCGGCAAAGCCGAGCATGTCGGGCGCCATGCGCGCCACTTTCGCCGTAAGCGCCGGCTCGTCGTCGGCCGGGTAGACGTCGTCAGGCTGATAGCTCCCGGTCGCCCACCGCTGGAGCTGGCCGCCCCAGATGCCGCCGAAGTACATGTAATACTCGCCGTCGTCGTCGCGGAAGACGGCCGGGTCGATGCTGAAGCTGCCGGCGATCGGTTCGGGCTCGGCCGTGAACGGGCCGGCCGGGCTGTCGCCCGTGGCCACGCCGATGCGGAAGATCCCGTCGGCGTCCTTTGCGGGGAAGTAGAAGAAGTAGCGGCCGTCGCGCTCGGCGGCGTCGGGTGCCCACATCTGCCGATCGGCCCACGGGACGTCGGCGATGTCGAGCACCACTCCGTGGTCGGTGATCGGTCCGCCGATCGTCTCCATTGAATAGACGTGGTAGTCGCGCATCGCGAAGTGGCTGCCGAGGTCGTCCTCGGGCACGCCGGCGTCGATGTCGTGCGACGGATAGATGTAGAGACGTCCCTCGAACACATGAGCGGACGGATCGGCCGTGTAGTTGTCGGTGACGAGCGGCTGGTGGCGGAAGCGCGAAGGATCGAGCGCCGGATCCGCCGTCGCGGCGGACTCGTCGGGCGCGGGCGCTTCGCGCGCGCATGCTGCCGCAACGGCGGCCAGGCAGATCACGAACGGTAGAACCCGCTTGCGTCTGAACATGTCGGCTCCCTGCGATGGCCGGCCCGCAGGCCGGCGGCATGTGTTGTCGTCGAACGGCCTGAGTCTATCGCAGGCGGGCAGACGGGCGATCGCTGCGGCATCGATGGCCGTGCGGTCGCACGCGACAGCCAGCTTCCGACCGGTCGATGGGGCGCCCTCGGGAGCGCCGACACCCTCGAGTGGCAACGGTCGAGGCGCCGCTACCGCACGTCGACGGCGCGCTTCGACGCCAGCCACTTCGAGGCTTCCATCGGTGTGTAGCGCCGAATCCACTCGAACATCGCGTCGTCGTCCTCGCCGTACCAGAGGTCGTTCTTCTGCTCCGGGTGCAGGAAGCCGGCTTCGATCATTCGATCGACCATCTGCATGAGCGGACGATAGAAGCCGTTGACATCGAGAAACGCGCAGGGGCGATCGCCCAGGCCGATCTGCCGCCAGGTGAGCATCTCGAACATTTCGTCGAGCGTGCCGAAGCCGCCGGGCAGCGCGATGAAGGCGTGCGACAGATCGAACATCCGCCGCTTGCGCTCGTGCATCGTGCCGACGACCTCGAGTCGGGTGATGCCGCGGTGCGCCACCTCGAGACGCATCAGCGCTTCGGGGATGACGCCGATGACCTCGCCACCCGCTTCGAGCGCCGCGTCGGCAATGACCCCCATCAGCCCGACGTTCCCACCCCCGTAAACGAGCGTGAGCCCTTCCGAGGCGATCCGTCGCCCGAGCTGCGCAGCGCGCCGGACGAAGACCTCGTCTTCGCCGGTGTTCGAGCCGCAGTAGACGCAGACATGGGTCAGCTCTCTCACGGTTCCCTAGTATGGCGGATGGCGCCTCCAGTGCGATAATGCCGCCGACTCCGGTCACGACTTCACCCTTTTTCCGGCGCGGCCGCGCTCCCGCGGGAGCCGGCAGCCGTATGCAGGGAGCGCCATGCGTCGACGCAGTATCGGGCTCGTCCTCCTTATCGTGGCGGCCGGGTTCTGGTTCGCCGGTCCGCAGCAGGCTTTTCAGGGCAGTGCGCCGCAGGGCGTCCGACTCACCGAACCGGTCGAACTGCCGACCGACATGTTCCAGCTGCCCGACGACCTCGAAATCACCGTCTGGGCCACGTCACCGATGCTGCGCAATCCGACGAACATCGACATCGACAAGGACGGGCGCATCTGGGTGGCCGAGGGCGTGCGTTATCGGCACCACCACGCCCGCCAGCCCGAAGGCGATCGCATCGTCGTGCTCGAGGACACCGACGGAGACGGGCGCGCCGACTCCTCGCACGTCTTCGTCCAGGAGCCGGCGCTCGTCGCGCCGCTCGGCATTGCGGTCATCGACAACAAGGTCGTCGTCTCGCAGCCGCCCGACCTGATCGTCTACACCGATGTCAACCGCAACCTGCGCTTCGACCCGGACGTCGACATCCGCGAAGTGCTGCTCACCGGCTTCCAGGGTGTCAACCACGATCACTCGCTGCACTCGGTGAGCGTGGGCCCGGACGGCAAGTGGTACTTCAACCAGGGGAACATGGGCGCGGCGTTCACCGATCGCTCCGGCCGGACCTTCCGCATCTTCAGCAGCTACACGCAGGATCCGATCGGACCGTTCCGGTATCCGCACAACTCGGAGATCTACATCGGCAGGCCGAGCGACGACGGACATGTGTATGTGGGCGGGTTCTCGGTGCGGATGAATCCCGACGGAACCGGCGTCGAGATCATCGGCCACAACTACCGCAACGCCTACGAGGACTCGATCACGTCGCTCGGCGACGTGTTCCAGCACGACAACGACGACCCGCCCGCGTGCCGTGCGAGCTGGGTGATGGAGTACGCGAACTTCGGCTTTTCGTCGAACGACGGCCAGCGCGCCTGGCAGGTGGATCGACGCCCCGGCCAGTCGACGCCTGTCGCCGAGTGGCGGCAGGAGGATCCCGGCATCACGCCGGCCGGCGACATCTACGGCGGCGGCTCCCCGACCGGCAACGTCTTCTATGAAAACGGCGCGCTTGGCGACGCGTGGATCGGCACGTTCCTCGCCGCCGACGCCGGCCGCAACGAAATCCTGTCCTATCAGCCGAAGCGGCAGGGCGCCGGCTTCGCGCTCGAGCGCTCGGTCTTCCTGACGTCGAATCCGCAGCAGGCCTACGCCGGCTCCGATTTCGTCGGCGGTAACCGCACGGCGCTCGCCGCCATCGAGACGCTCTTCCGGCCGTCCGACATCGCAGTCGGACCCGACGGTGCGATTTACGTCAGCGACTGGATCGACCCGCGCGTCGGCGGGCACCAGGATCTGGACGATGCCCTGTCGGGCGCGATTTACCGGATCGCGCCGAAAGGCTTCGTGCCGCAGATTCCGAAGATCGATCCCGGGACGATCGACGGCCTCGTCACCGCGCTGCGCTCGCCGGCGGTCAACGTGCGCGCCATCGGCTTCGAGGGACTGAAGGCGAGGGGCGCCGAGGCGGTCGACGCCGTCGCCGCGCTGCTCGACGATCCGAACCCCTACATTCGCGGCCGCGCCGTGTTCCTGCTCTACCAGCTCGGTGACGAAGGGCGGGCGCGCGTCGGACGACCATCCGATCAGGCCGATCCCGACATGCGCATCGTGACCTATCGCGCCATGCGCCGGGCCGGCCTCGACGTGATGACTGAAGCGCGGACGCTCGCGCGTGATCCTGATCCCGGCGTCCGCCGCGAGGTGGCGCTGTCGCTGCGCGACGTACCCGCGTCCGAGGCGCTCGACATCCTGGTCGACCTCGCGCGCGGCTACGACGGTGAGGATCGGTACTACCTCGAAGCGCTCGGCACGGGTGCCACGGGCAAGGAAGATGCGCTCTACACGCGGCTGCGCCGCGAGCCGGGAGGCTCCGATCCACTGACCTGGTCGCCGGCGTTCGCGCGCCTCGCCTGGCGGCTGCACGTGCCGGCCGCCGTGCCGGATCTTGCCGCCCGCGCACGCGCCGAATCACTGCCGATGACCGAGCGACGGCTCGCGCTCGACGCGCTCGCCTTCATCGACGACCCGTCGGCGTCGCAGGCGATGCTGGCCCTGGCCGGTCCGCAGAGCCCGCTCCGTGAGATGGCCACGTGGTGGCTGCTCAACCGGATGACGAACGACTGGGCCGACCACGATCTGCTGCCCGCGCTCCGGAACGCGGGCATCTACGACCCGGACACCGTCACGCTCACGGAAGTCGTCGTGCCTCCGGCCGGCGGGAATCTCCCGACGCTCGAGGTCGCCGAGATCGTGCGGCTGCGGGGCGATGCCGCGCGGGGGCGGGAGCGCGCGACCACGTGCCTGATGTGCCACACGATCGACGGGCAGGGTGCCGAGCTCGGGCCCGCGCTCGACGGGTGGGGACGCGGCAAGTCGCCGGCGGTCATCGCCACCGCCATCGTCGATCCCGGCGCCGAGATCGCCATGGGCTTCGGCGGGACCGAGATTCGCACGAAGGACGGCATCACGATCCAGGGCCTGCTCATCAAGCAGGGCGATCCGCTCATGATGCGGAGCATGGGAGGCGTCACGCAGATCATCCCGGCAGATCGCGTCGACAGCCGGCGCAACATGGGAACGACGTCGCTCATGATGAGCGCCGCCCAGCTGGGCCTTACCGCGCAGGACGTCGCCGACATCATCGCCTTCCTGCAGGCGGAATGAAGCACCGCTACTGCCGGATGCCGTCGAGGAACGTCAGGACGGCGGCGATGAGCGGGCGGCCGACGAACAGCGCGTCGTCGTTGTGGTCGGCGTCCTCGATGGTGACGAGCCACTTGGGCTCGGACGCCGCCTCGTACAGCGCCTCGCTCATCGCGTACGGCACGATACGGTCGGCCGTGCCGGCAATGACGAGCAGCGGCGACCGGACGTGCGCGATGCGCGCCATTGAATCGAACCGGTCGCGGGCGAGCCAGCCGACGGGCAGCACCGGATAGTGCTCGCGGCCGAGGGCGACGAGCGACGTGAACGGCGACCGCAGGATGAGGCCGTGCGGCGGGCGCTCGACGAGCAGCAGCACCGCCACACCGGTGCCAATCGACTCGCCGAAGTAGACGATGCGCGACGGGTCCACGTCGGGACGGTCGGCAACGGCCTCGACCGCCGCGCGGCCGTCGCGCACGAGGCCGCGCTCCGACGGTAACCCCGGGTTCCCCCCGTACCCCCGGTAGTCGAACAGCAGGACGGCGTGTCCGGCAAGCGCCAGGGCTCGCGCCAGCGGCGCACGATTGGCGCGATTGCCCGCGTTCCCGTTGAACACGACGATGGTCTGGCCGGTCGGAGGCGCGGCTGGCGGCACGAACCACCCTTCCAGTCGCAGGTCGTCTTCGGTGTGGAAGGCGATCGGCTCGGCCGTCGACAGTCCGACGGCCGACGGCGGAGGCAGGCGACGTTCGGGGAAGTAGATGAGCGAACGCTGCGCGAGCCAGATCACGGCCAGCACGACCAGCAGGACGACGCCGACCGTCATCGCGACACGCACGGCCGCGGTCCACGGACGCGAATCGAAGGCACGTGCCGACGATAGCAGACCGGTCGCGCACCTTCGGGCGACTGGCCGTCGAGGGCCCGAGTCGGCTACGATCGGCCTGCAGTCGGGGCGTGGCTCAGCCTGGTAGAGCGCTCGCTTTGGGAGCGAGATGTCGCTGGTTCGAATCCAGTCGCCCCGACCAGATTCCTGCCGTCAGAGCCCGGCCCTGCACGCCGCCCCGGGGATTCCCACGAATTGAATCGGCGCCGTCGCGCTGCGCTTCCGCCGCGCGGATGCGAGCGACTATGCGTCCCGCTCCGACAGCGCGATCGCCAGTGTCAGCAGTCCGAACGACGCGATGAACATCATCGCCGCGAGCAGCGGCCCGGCGGCAGCCATCAGGTTGCCGCCGAGCCGATCCACGTCCGCGAGCTCGTCGTAGCCGGCCGGCGTCGGCGAGAGCATCATCAGGGCGCCGGCGGCGAGCCCCGTCAGCCCGCACAGGGTGACCAGTCCCGACGAGCGAGTGGCCTTCCCGGCCACCGCCCCCACCACCACGAGCGCTGCGACGACCGCCCATTCCCCCATGACGCCCTCCTGCCCACCGGGCTACGACTTCTTCCTGCTGCCCTTGTCGTTGCCGAACAGCTTCTTCTTGATGTCAGCAAACATCTCCGGGTCGACGCCGTCGGGCCCCAGCGGCGCCGTCAGCTGCGGCTCGGGCGGGTACTCGGGGACCGGACCACCTTCGGGCGGCCCATCGACCACTTCGAGCTCGGAGCCGTCTTCCGGATGCGGCCCGCGCCAGATCTTCGAGATCTCGCGGTAGTCGTCGGCGCTCATCCGGTACATCCGGCGATGCAGGCCACGTTCTTCGAAGGCTCTGGCCTCCGGGAACCGCTTGTTGCTGATGTCCGGAATGGGCAGCAGCTTTGCCACGTCCACGCCGGTGAGTTCTTCCAGCGCCCTCGCGTAGGCGACGATGTGGGTGCCGCCGCGGACGAGCAGGTAGCCGACCATCTGGCGTGCGACGGGGCTGTCGACCATTTCGTACACCCGGATCTTGTTGGCACGCGCGCCGCACTCGAGGAAGAAGTTGTGCAGCAGGTCGAGCTTCAGGTTGCCGCTCGAGAAGACGTACGAGCCGTTCCAGGGACTGCCCATCGAGTCGAACGGCAGCGCGGTCTGGCCGCTCGCGATGAAGTGGAGGTGATTGCGGGCGTCGACGGTCGCCCCGAGCGGCGTTGCTGCCGGATCCGGATTCCGCTCCGTCGTCCCGGTCAACAGCAGGTTGATCGTGTGGGCTACCAGCTCGATGTGGCCGTACTCCTCGGCGGCGATGTTCGCGATGAGATCGTAGAACGGCTTCAGCTGGCTGCGGCCGCGGAAGTTGAACGACTGGAACGTATAGTTCATCAGCGTCGACATTTCGCCGAACTTGCCGCCGAGCAGCTCCTGCACGGCCGACGCGGAGTTGGCCGAAGGGTGCGCCGGCGCGTCGAGCGCAATCGCCAGACGATCGATGCGAAGAATCATGGAGACCTCCCGCAGGGGATCGGGGAGCCGCGCGGCCCGTCGATGCACATCGGACGCCAGCGGGTACGGCGCGAAGCTCGACCGACTGCGCCCGGCCCGGCCGCGCGTGGCGCTCCGTGCGCTGGACGGTTACCTACAACGCGCAACGTCCGTCACACTTGCGGCCACGACGGCTTCCACCACCCCGACACCCCATCCGCCCGCCCGGTGCCTGTGACGACTGCCGGCCAGTCGATCACTGACGCCCTCACCTCCCGACCGCCTGAACCGCCGCCCGGCGGTGTCCGCCTGGCGCTCGTGCCGCTCGGGGTCCGGGTGCTGCGCGACGGCCCCCCGCTCAGCCGTCGCGCGGTCTTCTGGATCGTTGTCTGCGTCGCGATCAACGTCGCGGGTCTCGTGCTCGCCCGCCTCTTCCCGGTGCTGAACAACTGAGTCGGCCGATCGGCCGGCGTACGTCGCGCACCCACAGTGACCGGCGTGCGCTCAGCGTTTCGCGTCGCGCCACATCCAGCGCAGCACGTCGGGCAGGATGGCGCCACCATGTGCGTCGGAGTGGGCGCCGTCGCCCCACTCGTACGCCACGTCGTAGCGCGGTCCCGGATCCTTCTTCTGATCGGCCATGCGGTTGGCGTACTCGAACGCGGCCAGCATCTGCTGGTTCGCCAGGAACCAGTTGCCGTGCGCGTTGTCGAGGTCGTTCGAGCCGTCCTGCAGGAAGATGCGGATCGGCCGGATCGGGCTCTTCCGGATGAGCGTCGGGTAGAGGTCGCCACCCGGCACCATCGGCGTGGTGTCGGTGGCCGGCCGGTAGGCAATGGAGACGTAGCTGCCGATGAAGCTGATCACCTTGCGGAAGACGTCGGGCCGGTGCCACGCCACGGTGAACGCGCAGATGGCGCCGCTGCTCGTCCCTCCAATCGCGCGGCCGTCGACATCGTCGGTCAGCCGGTACGTCTTGCCGATTTCGGGCAGCAGCTCGTCGATGAGGAAGCGCGCGTAGGCGTCCGAGAGCGAGTCGTACTCCTGGGCCCGGTTGTTGGGATTGCCGAGACCGAGATCATCGGGATACTTCCCGGCGCGATGGCCGGGCGTGACGAACACGCCGATCGTCACCGGGATGTCGCCCGCCGCGATCAGGTTCTCGAGCACCTGCGGCACGCGCAGCACGCCCTCGGGGTTGATCGCGCGCTGGCCATCCTGGAAGACGAGTACGTTCGCCGGCGCGTCGCCGGTGTACTGCGCAGGGACGAAGATCCAGTAACGGCGGACGGTTCCGGCCAGCACGCGGCTGTGGAACTCGAATGGTCCTTCGAGCCGTCCCTTCGGCACGCCCGGCTTCGGCAGCGAGTCGGGCCCGAGCGGGTATTCGCCCGGCTGGCGCGCGGCGCCCTGCGGCGCCTGGGCCGACGCAACGGCCGGCAGCGCGGCCATCAGCACACACAATCCCAACAGGACGACGCGACGTCGCATGGGTGACCCCTCCATTGATAAATGAGGGCGGAAGCTTAGCAGGCTTGCCGCCTCCGCGGCAGGGCTTTACAGGAATCTCCCCCTGCTGTATAGTTCACCTATGAACGATTCAGCGACCGGCCTCGACCTTGCCACGCTGCTGCACACGGCGCAGGCAGCCGAGCAGGTCGTCGAGGCGAAGCTCGCGGTCGTCGGCCTGTCGATGGCCAAGCTGGCGGCACTGCGGACGCTCGCCGAAGCCGGCGAATCGCTGTCGCTCACCCAGCTGGCCGAACGGCTGTCGTGCGTGAAGTCCAACATCACGCAGCTGGTCGACCGGCTCGAGGGCGACGGCCTCGTGGAGCGACGCACCGACCCGAACGACCGCCGCGCGCGACTTGCAACGATGACCGAAGCCGGTCGCCAGGCGTGGAAGGAAGGTGTGCGTATTCAGGAAGAAGCGGAACGCGAGCTGCTGCAGCGACTGACGACCGCCGAGTCGAAGGCGCTGGCCGGCCTGCTCGCCAAGCTTCGAAGGCGCTGACTTTTCGTGGCTCGTAGTTCATATATGCACAGTCGAGGACTGAATAGGAGGACGTCATGGAAATCGGGATTCTCTTGCTGCGGTTGACCGTCGGCCTGACACTGGCCGCTCACGGTGCACAGAAGGTATTCGGCTGGTTCGGCGGGTACGGCCCTGACGGCACGGGTCAGTATCTGGAAAGCCTCGGCTTCAAGCCGGGTCGCCGCTATGCGCTCGCCGCGGGCTGGACCGAAATTCTCGGCGGCCTGCTGCTGGCCATCGGCTTCATCACGCCGCTCGGCGCGGCGCTCGGCGCGGCCGTGATGCTCGTAGCCGCCCTGACCGTCCACCGGCAGAACGGCTTCTTCGTCACGTCGAACGGCTACGAATACAACCTCGTGCTGGGCGTGGCGGCGCTGGCCGTGGCGTTCACCGGCCCGGCGGCCTTCTCTGTTGATCACGCCCTCGGCCTCAGCGTGTCGGGTGTGACATGGGGCGTGGCCGCGGCAGCCGTGGCCATTATTGGTGCCCTGATCCAGCTTGCGCTGCGCAGGCCGGCGACCGAAACCACGGGAAGCGAAGCCGCGGCACAGTCGGCACACTGAGTTCGGTTACCCCATTCGAACAGCGGCGCGCATGTCTCCACATGCGCGCCGCTTTGTCGTTGCGCGAAGCCGCCGGTATACCGGCCAGGTGGCACTTCGGTTCGCGCCGACGGATCAGCTGCCCGCGGCCGTCGTCCGCTCGCTGTGCCCGCCGCGTACGTGGTGTCCGTTTCCTGATGGACGGGTGCGATAGACGAGCTCGGCGGTGGTCAGCACGCCGGCCAGCTCGCGCAGCTCGCCGCGCAGGTCCGCAGCCGGCGGGCGGGCCGCCGGGTCGCGGTCGAGGCAGCGCTGCAGGAGTGAATCGAGCCTGGCAGGCAGCTTCACATCGAGCTCGTGCAGCCGCCGAGGGGCCTTCGCCACCCGCGCGTACATTGCTTCCCACGCATCGCCGGCAGGCGGAAACGGCGACTGCCCGACGAGGGCGGCTCCGGCAGCGCAAAGGCTCCTGCAACGCCGGATGGCCTGCCGTCACCACTGACCGTACGGGAACGACGCACGGGGTAGCGTCCGCCGCCATCCGTGCTACCCTGTCGCCCCCTGCCGCGGCCTTCCTCCCAGGGTCACTCCGGGGTTGGCGTTCGTTCACACGGAGGTCCCCCCTATGCCGCCCGGCCTCGATGCACTCGAGCACATCGTCGTCCTGATGATGGAGAACCGCTCGTTCGATCACATGCTCGGCAGCCTGAAGGCTGTCGACCCGCGAATCGACGGCCTCACCGGCCATGAGTTCAACATCGACACGACCGGCCAGCGGGTCTTCGTCCAGCCGAAGGCGGAACTTCAGGGACAGCTGAATCCCGATCCCGACCATCACTTCGCTGCCGTCGACCTGCAGATCTTCGACGGCGACCCGAGCCCGCACCGGGTGCCGACGATGGGCGGGTTCGTGAAGAGCTACTTCAACCAGCAGCGGGACGTGCAGCAGTCGCGCAAGATCATGTACACGTTCCCGCGCGAAAAGCTCCCGGTCCTGACGACGCTGGCGCTCGAGTTCGCCGTCTTCAACTCGTGGTTCTCGTCGGTGCCGGGTCCGACGCTCTGCAACCGCGCGTTCGCCCACTACGGCACGTCGTTCGGGCACGTGGGCATGGAGATCTGGTACGCGAACCAGGTCTACAGGAGCATCTACGAGCGACTGCTCGACGAGGGCCTCCCGGCGCGCCTCTACTACTACGACGTGGCGAGCTCGACGATGGAGGTGGTCAACCTGCTGCAGGATCAACCGAAGATCTTCGGCACGTTCGACCAGTTCCTCCATGACTGCCAGACCGGCAATCTTCCTGCCTACTCGTTCGTCGAACCGAACTACCTGGATCACGACACCGACCACGGTGCGGTGATCGCGGGTGATCAGCACCCGGACCACCACGTCGGCGAAGGCGAGCGCTTCATCGCGACGGTCTACAACGCGATCCGGCTGAACGCCGACCTCTGGCCGAAGACGGCACTGCTCATCACCTACGACGAACACGGCGGAATCTACGACCACGTGCCGCCGCCCAACTGCATGCCCGACGCCTTCCACGCGCAGCCGGACAAGACACACACGGGCCGGCCGTTCTTCTTCGATCGTCTCGGTGTCCGCGTACCGGCCGTGCTCGTTTCGCCCTGGATCCCCCGCGGGACCGTCGTCGGCGGCCGCATCTTCGAGCACGCGTCGATTCCGGCCACGGTGACTGAGTTCTTCCTCGGGCCGTACGACGCGCGGTCGCCACGCGAGAAGGACGCCGAGACGTTTCTCGATCTGCTGTCGCTGCCCGAAGTCAGAACGCACACGCCGATCTTTCAGCTGAGCTGAGGAGGCCTCATGAAGATCGTTCCGGTTCCCAGCGTCCCGCGCCGGGCCTTCGATCCCGCCCGGAAGGCGTCCGACCTGCTGCGGCGCCAGGTCGAGCACTTCGATGCCGTCGTCCGCCAGCTGAAAGGGTTCCCACTTCCCGCACCGTCGGTCGACACCATTACGGAGGCCGAAGCGGCGTCGTACGTCGCCGAAGCCATGCGCCTGCTGAAGATGGCACCGCCGCGGCGCCCGGCCGCGACGACGCCGGCGCGATCGACGGATTCAGCGAACGCGGATCGCGCGGCCTCCTCAGCCGGTACGGCTGAAGCCGGCGCTGGCATCAACGCTGGCGGTGCGGACGACGACGCCGCGGTCGGCAGGCCTGCCGCGTCCCCGCGGCGACGAAAGCCGGCGCGGCGAGCGACCGGACGTGTCGCCTCTCCGCGACGCGCGGCGGAGGCCGGTGTGCCTCGAAAGAAGAGGGTTACGAAGGAGAGCGCAAAGACCGCCACGAAGAGGACTGCAAAGAAGGCGGCGAAGAAGGTGGCCAGGAAGGCGGCAAGAAAGGCGGCAACCCGAAAGCCTGCACGCGCAAAGGCACGCAGGTCCACCGCGGCCGGAAGGCGGTCACGATGACTCCTGCAGGTCGACATCACCTGGCGGTCGTCCTTACGATGGTTCTCGTCGCCCCGGCTTCGGCTGCCGCACAGGCCGGTCGGATCAGCGAGGAGTTCCGCCGGGAGGGTGAACAG
>QGVF01000012.1 GCA_003242705.1 Acidobacteriota bacterium | reverse complement strand
CCGTTCTCCTGGTTCTGCCAGCTGTTCGTGTTCCAGTCCGAGTTGTCCTCGATGTCGTAGAGCGAGCCGTGGAACTGGTTCGTGCCGCTCTTCGTCACGGCCGTGATCTGCAGACCCGACGACCGGCCGAACTCAGCCTGGTAACCCGAGGTCAGCACCTTGACCTCGGCGATCGACTCGACGTTCATGTTCAGCATCTGGCCGTTGTTGCCCGTGTCCATGGCCGAGATGCCGTCCATCATGATGTTGTTCTGGCCGGCACCGCCGAGACGCGTGCCGCCGGCCGATGCGCCGCCGGGCACGACGCCCGGCACGAGCCGCGTCAGGTCGGTGAAGTTCCGGCCGCCGCCGAGCGGCAGGCTCTCGACCTGCGCCGACGTAACGGCGAACGAGCGCTCACCGCTCTGCGCCTGAATGAGCGGCGCCTCGGCCGTGACTTCGATGGTCTCAGCCGCACCGCCGGGTGCAATCGTCAGCGGGGGCACCGTCACGCGGTCGCCGCCGCTCACCGTGACGCCAGGACGCCGCAGCGTGGCGAACCCCGGCATGGTCACTTCGATCGTGTAAGTGTCGGGCGTCATGTTGGGGAACACGAAGTCGCCCGTGGCATTGGTCACGACCGGCACGCTCTGCGTGCCGCGTGATTCACTGATCAACACGACCGTCGCTCCCGGGATTACGCCTCCCGTGGAGTCCACAACCGTGCCGGCGATGGTTCCGGTCGTGATCTGCGCGGTCGCCATCGGCGCCGCCAGACACGCCATGAGCAGTGCCAGCAGCACTGCCCGTACCGTCCTCACGTGCATATACGCTTGGCCTCCATCCACAAACCCGGGCGCAGTCGTCCCGCCGGAGCCGACGCAATACCGCCGTTTCAGGCGCGGCACCCCACCTCGCGCGACGCGAAGTTCAGGTGTTACTGCACACGTGTTTGAGGTGGACAAGGCTAGTCCATTACCGGATGTATTGCAACCTAAATACAGACTCTCCGGTAAATTTCTCTATCGGACGTCCGCTTGATACGTTGACGTGCGGTTTTCGCGCGAATTCCAGCCGAAAAGCGCCAACGCGCAACCGTCCGACCGATAGGCACCACAACCACTGGACCACCAGGAAGCAGGAGCAAGATCCGCAGGAGATAGTGAGAAGAAGGTATAAGAGACGGAAGACGGCGCCGCTCGGGCGGCTTCGAAGCGCCCGACATTACCGACCGACCGGTCGATACTGAAGCCCGTAAAGGGCCGGCGAACGGCGTCAGGAGATGACGCCGTGCCGGACCGCGAAGAGGACGAGCTCGGCCGTGTTGTGCACGCCCAGCTTCTGCAGGATGTTCGCCCGGTGCGTTTCGACCGTCGCCGGACTCAGGCACAGCAGCTCGGCCGCCTCCTTATTACTGCGCCCCTCGGCAATCAGCTGCAGCACTTCGCGCTCTCGCTCCGACAGCAGCTGGTACCGATCGACGACGCCCTTTTCCTGAAGATGGCGGACGTAGTCGTCGAGCATCACGCGGGCCACCGCCGGACTGAAGAACGACTTGCCGTTGGCCACGGCCGTCACCGCCTCGACCAGATCCTGATCCGCCGAGTCCTTCAGCAGATAGCCCTTCGCCCCGGCCTGCAGTCCCTGCACGACGTAAGCCTCATCGCCGTGCATGCTGAGAATGAGCACCTTGGTATCGGGCAGCCGGCGGACCACCTGGCGCGT
Organism: Acidobacteriota bacterium; assembly: GCA_003242705.1. Taxonomy (GTDB): domain Bacteria; phylum Acidobacteriota; class Vicinamibacteria; order Vicinamibacterales; family SCN-69-37; genus SCN-69-37. Next base: position 39,483 of record QGVF01000012.1, on the reverse strand, counting down.
GGCTTCGATCCCGTTGAGCATCGGCATGGCGATATCGAAAATCGCCACGTCCGGCTTCGCCTCGAGCGTCTTCCGCACGGCCTCGCGCCCGTCGGCCGCCTCGTCGACGACCGTCCATTCCGGCTGATCCTCGAGGATCTTCCGTACCCCCTGCCGGACGAGGGTGTGGTCGTCACCCAGTACGATGTTGATTCGGGCCACTGTCACGTTCTCCTTCGGCCGCCGGATGTCCCTACGCCGTCGCCGGCATCATGTCGTCCAGCCGCTCCTCGCGCTCGGGCACCGGAAGCTCGGCTACCAGCCGCGTTCCCTGGCCCGGCGCACTTTCGACGACGAATACGCCGCCAACCTGCAGCACACGCTCGCGCATGCTCACGAGGCCGAGTCCCCGGCGCGCCGGCTGCTGCGTCTGCTCAAATCCCTTTCCGTCGTCGCCCACGACGACCATCAGGCTGCGCGCCATGCGGATGAGGCTGACGCGGCACGACTTTGCCCCGGAGTGCTTGATGACGTTGGTCAACGCTTCCTGGACGATGCGATAGGCAACGGTCTCGATCTCGCGCGGGAGGCGTTCGTCGAGTCCCGACTCGGTCAGCTCCACGCGGATCTCGTTGTGGCGGCGCCTGAATTCCCTGATGTGCAGATCGACGGCGGCCGTGAGCCCCAGATCGTCGAGCACCTGCGGATGCAGCAGGTGTGACAGATCGCGGACGGTCTGCAGGGCCTGTTCGACGACCGGCCGGACGCCATCGAGCAGCGCGCCACCGACGCCGCGCTCTTCGAGCGTCCGCTCGGCCGACGCGAGCTGGAACTTCACGGCCGTGAGCAGCTGCCCCACCTCGTCGTGGAGCTCGCGCGCGAGTGTGCGCCGCTCCTCCTCGCGCACGCGCATCAGCTCCGACGACAGCCGCTGCAGGCCGTGCTGCATCTCGACATCGCGCGAATGCTGCGCGCGCACTTTACGCTCGAGGCGTGCCGCGTACAGCATCGACAGCACGGCAATGCCCAGACTGGCGGCAAGCGTCAGGCCGAACACCTGCCAGATGCGGAGCTGCGTCTGGCGGTACACGTCGACCAGCGCATTCTGGTGCGCGACGAACGTGGTGCGGTTGAGCGTGCCGAGCTCGTCGGCCACCGCCATGAACGCTTCCCGCCGCGGCGTGAGCCTGCCGCTCAGGAACGAAGCAGCCATGTCAGGCCACTCATCGTGATCGGTGCCGAGCATCTCGAGCATCGCCGCGCGCAGTGCGGTGATTTCGCCGAGCAGTCGCTCGACGCGCGCGTGCTCGTTGGCGGCGTTGACCACCGGGACGTAGCGCGCCAGGCTCTCGGCGGCCTGCTCCAGCTCAGCCGTGACTCGCGCACGCGCCTGCTCACTCACCTCGTCGTCGCGGGCCAGGAGGGCGTCGCGCAGGTGGACGGAACTGAGGAGGACGCCCATGCGGGCCGACATGAGCAGGCGCTGGGCGTGAACGTAGCGCTCGCTGACCTCGGTGGTCTGGCGATCGAGCTCGGCGATGCGGCTGCCGAAGTAGAGCCCTGCAAAGAGCCACACCCCGACCGTCAGGCCGAAACCGACCAGCAGCGCCGTCCTGAGGGAGACGGCACCGAACCGCGAAGGCGACTCCTGCCGACCGAGATCGATCTCGAGGCGTCTGCTCATGGCCCTGGGGACACGGACGCATGTGGGGTACGGCGGCGCGCCCCCCTCCCGGGGACCGCGCCGGGCTCCCCGGCTTGTGGCATGGGTTAAGAATAGGCCGAAACGAGCCGTTGTCAACAACCAGTCGAACGGTAGCCGCAACAGCGTCCAATACCGGCGATCCGCGGCTTTTCCCGCTGTTCCGGTGCGAACTCTACCGGTCTTCCCGACGACCGATTACCGCCTTCCCGGCATCGTCTACAGGTTGCACCGCAACCCCTGCAGACCCCACTTCTCGACCGTGCGTGGACAGGCCGCACCGTGCAGCGTTTGGCCTGCTTCCTGCTATGGCCGTGGCGCCCCACCCACAGCCGCGCGAGACCTATATGACTTCTACATCACCACCGTTCGAGCGGCCGGAGGTCCGAAGGAACGTTCGAAGGGAAGAAGGCTCGCGGCGGCCCGCGCACTGCCGCCCGGTGGCGACTCAGCGCAGGCCCGCGACCGTCGCCACCGCATCGAGCAGCGCATCGGTCTCGACCGGTTTCGTCACGTGCAGCTGATACCCCGCCCGGTACGCCGACAGCCGATCGGCCGCCGCCGCCAGGCTCGTCAGCGCGATCGCCGGCACCTGCGCGCGGACGCCACCCGCCGCACGCAGCTTCCGGATGAACTCGTACCCGTCGATCACCGGCATGGTGATGTCGCTCACGATGACGTCGGGTCGCACCGCATCGGTCTCGATCATCGCGAGCGCCTGCAGCGCCGACGAAACGGCCCGCACCCGCGCCCCGGCCCCGGTCAGGATCCGCGCCGCCGCCAGCCGCGCATCGTCATCGTCGTCGACCACCAGGATCGACAGGCGGCTGAGATCGGCACCCGACCGTCGATCGGCGCCAGACACGGCGATGGGCGCGGTCACGGCCGTCGGCTCCCTCGCCTGCCCGATCGTGCCGCCCGGAGCACCGTTCCCCGGGCTCGCAGTCAGTTCGTCGAGCAGGCGCGCAAGGAGCCGGGTACTCCGACCGATCGCATCGAGACCGCGCCGGCGATCGTCGGCGTCGACGCCGGCCGCTAGCAGCTGCGCCCACGCGAGGATCGTGTGCACCGGCGTGCGCAGCTGGTGGGCAATGGCCGCCAGCCGCCGGTCGGCGGGCAGCGTCGGCACCTCCCGCCGCGCCTGCACGGCCATCGTCTGGTCGGTCACGAGCCAGAGGGATCCACGCTCCCCCGTCGTGTCGTCTTCGAGCGGTGTACACGAGAAGGCCAGGAACGACGGAGCGGCGCTGCCGCCCGCATCGAAGCGGATTGCCCGCTTCCAGGCAGGCGCCGGGGACGACTCGGCGCAGGTCTGCACTTCGGGCCAGCGATCTTCCCAGACGTCGGCCGCACGCCGACCGAGTGCGTCGGGATGACGCGTCCCGAGCACGCGGCGGGCACAGGCATCGTTGTAGAGCGTCGTACCGTCCGGTCCCCAGGCGATCCAGAGCGGATCCGGCGACTGAAGGATGAAGCGCACGAACTGACGCAGCGTCGGCGCCCATCCGGCCGGCTCGCCAAGCGGCGTCCGGCTCCAGGAGAATCGGCGCATGCGGCCGGCCATTTCACCGCCGGCCGCGAACGGGTCCCGTACCACGCCCGGGAGCATTGCAACCGGCCGGCCAATTCGTTTGCCGGGAAGCACTCTCCGGAATGGGAAGCGCCGGTCCCATCCTGTGGCCGTCGCCTACCCAGCGCCTCGGGACGCGCGGAACGATCGGTTAGGCTGATACGCAGGAGACCCGACGCCCGCATGTCCGCATCCGACACGAGCCAGGCAGCGCTCGCCGGCTACGATCGCCTGATCCGCCGTCGCCTGCTGCTGCTGGCGGTGATGACCTGCGGCATCGCGATCAGTTTCGTCGTCGATCTGGCATCCGGCCCGTCGCGGCTGCCGATCGCCGACGTGCTCGCCGCCCTGCGGGGCACCGCGGCGGCCGACGCGCCCGCCTCGATCATCGTCTGGGAGATCCGGCTGCCGGCCGCCATCATGGCGATTCTGGTCGGCGCCGCCCTCGCGCTGGCCGGCGCCGAGATGCAGACCACGCTCGACAACGCCCTGGCCAGCCCGTTCACGCTGGGCATGGCATCGGCGGCCACGTTCGGCGCCGCGCTCTGGATCGTGGCCGGCCTGAGCGTGCCGGGCATCCCCGACGACTGGATGCTGCCGCTCAACGCCTTCCTCTGCGCGCTCGGCTCCGTGTTCCTGCTGCAGGCGGCGGCGCGCTCCCGTCAGGCCGGCCCCGAAACGCTGGTCCTGTTCGGCATCGCGCTCTTCTTCACGTTCAACGCGCTGGTCGCCATCCTGCAGTTCGTGGCCAGCGATCAGGCCCTGCAGCAGCTCGTCTTCTGGACAATGGGCAGCCTGTCGCGGGCGGACTGGACGACGATCCGGCTGCTCGGCCTGGCGCTGGTGGTCGTCGTGCCGTTCGCGATGATGGCGGCCTGGAAGATGACGGCGCTGCGGCTCGGCGACGAGCGCGCGCGCAGCTTCGGCATCGACGTCGCGAAGCTCCGCTGGTACTCGCTCGTGCGGATCAGCGTGCTCACGGCGACGTCGGTCGCCTTCGTCGGTACGATCGCGTTCGTCGGCCTCGTCGGCCCGCATCTGGCGCGCCTCGTGATCGGCGAGGACCACCGGTTCTTCCTCCCGGCCAGTATGGTTGCCGGTGCCCTCGTCATGTCGCTCGCATCGGTCGTCAGCAAGACGCTGATTCCCGGCGTGGAAATCCCGATCGGGCTCGTGACCGCCCTGATCGGCGTGCCCTTCTTCGTGTCCGTGGTCATCGGACGCCGGCGCGGATGATGGCGACGACCGTGCCCCCGCTGCACGTGCAGAACATCACGGCCGGCTACGGCGCCCGGACCGTGCTGCACGAACTGACGCTGCCGCCCATCACCGCGGGACGGATCACGGCGCTCGTGGGACCGAACGGGGCGGGCAAGTCGACACTGCTCCGCGTCCTGGCCGGCCTGCTGCCGGCACGCGGCTCGGTCCGCCTCGGCGAAGTGGAGCTGAACGGCGCCTCGATCGACGCGCATGCCCGGCACGTCGGTTTCATGCCGCAACTGCAGCCACAGCGCGCCGCGCTCACGGTCTTCGAGTCGGTCCTTGCGGCCCTGAAGGCCACGCCGTTCAGCGGACGAACGATCGACGGTGGTGAAGCGCGGCGCCGCGCGATGGACGTGCTCACGCGCGTCGGCATCGCCGATCTGGCGCTCGAGCCGCTCGGTCACCTCTCGGGCGGGCAGCGTCAGCTGGCCAGCCTGGCGCAGGCGATCGCCCGTGAGCCCGACGTCCTGCTGCTCGACGAGCCCACGAGCGCCCTCGATCTCGGCCATCAGGCCACGGTCATGCACCTGGTCGACGAACTGGCCCGCGAAGGCCGGATCGTTGTCGCCGTCGTGCACGATCTGGCGCTGGCCGCTCGCTGGTCCGGGCTCGTCGTCGTGATGCACCGCGGCCGGCTCGATACGGCCGGCCCGCCGGCCGCGTCGATTACTCCGGACATGCTCGCCCGGGTCTACGGTGTGCGCGCGCGCGTGGAACCCTGCTCGCGCGGCACCCTTCAGGTGATCGTCGACGAACCGCTGCCGCATGTTTCCTGAAGTGGTCCTGCCCCGCACGTCGCAGCGGACGCTCACGCACGCCGGTGCCGACTATCACCTGTCCATTGCCTGGCCCGACGTCCAGCCGCCGGCTGCCGGCTACCCGGTGGTCTACCTGCTCGACGCGCACGTCGCGTTCGCCACGATGGTGGAGTCGGAACGCGCGCGCTCGCCCCGGCAGGACGCGACGGGTGTGCCGCCGACGGTCGTCGCGGGCCTGTCGCTCGCCGGCGGACGCGCCGATCGCCGCCGCCGGACCTGGGACTTCACGCGTCCCGGCCTCGAACTGCCGGACTTCGAGCGCCATGCCGGAACACCGCCGCCCGAGACGGGTGGCGCACCGGGCCTGCTCGAGCTGCTCGTCGACGTCGTGCTCCCCACGGTCGAACGGGAACACGCGATCGATCCGGCACGACGCCTCCTCTTCGGCCACTCGCTCGGCGGCCTGTTCGCGCTCGAGACGCTGTTCGACCGTCCCGGTCTGTTCCGGGCCGTAGTCGCCGCCAGTCCGTCGGTGTGGTGGGATGCGCCGGGCGTCCTTGCGCGCGCGGCAGCCCTCGCCGCAGCGCCACCCGACCCGGCGCCACACGTGCTCGTGACGGCGGGTGAGTACGAAGAGGAACTGCCCCCCTGGCTCCAGGGCCGGCCCGGCGCCGGCGAAATCCTCGCTCGCCGCCGCCGGCGGCGGATGGTCGGGAACGTGCTCGCGCTCGGCGAAGCGCTCGCGCCGCTCGCTGCGCGGGGCGGGAGCGGCCGCGCGGTCGTCTATCCGCGCGAAGACCACGCCTCGGTCGTGCTGCTGACCGTGAACGAGGCGCTCCGTATCTGGTCGACCAGTCCCGGCGCCTAAATTCCGACTTGATTCGTCCGAGTTAACCCGCTACGCTGGAAGGCCGTGATGAGACCAGTCTCGTTTGGGGCAGGTATCGTGCGCCTCGCGCGGAATGCCGACCTGCCGTGTGGCCGGAAGGTCGCCACCTGCCTGCTGCTGATGGCGGCGCTGCTCGTCGCGGCACCCCACGTTCAGGCCCAGACGACCGTCACTGACATCCGCGGCCGGCAGGTCACGATTCCCGCCGGCCCGCCGAAGCTCCTGATCGACGACGGGCGCATGCTGCTCGCCCTCGCCCTCATCCATCCGGATCCGGTGAGCCTGATCACAGCCTGGCCGCACGACAGCGACCGGCTGGGGCAACAGGTGTACGAACGCCTCCGCGCGCGCTCACCGCAGCTCGACCGGCTCACCCGCGTGCCGAGCTCGGCCGCCACGTTCTCGCTCGAGCAGGCCATTGCCGCCCGGCCGTCGGTGGCCGTCTACACGCTGGGCCGCGGTCCGAGCGACGCCCAGCTGCGCCAGTTCGAGGCCGCGAAGATCCCGGTCGTCTTCGTCGACTTCCTGTCGCAGCCCTTCGAGCACGTCGAGCGCAGTCTCGCCATTCTCGGGCAGATCGCCGGGCGCACCGAACAGGCCGAGCAGTTCCTGGCCTGGCGGCGCGCCCGCATGGCGCGGATCTCCGACGCAGTGGCCGCCAGCAGCAGCGGGCGGCGTCCGAAGGTGTTCTTCGAGGCACACGCCGGCATCTCGGCCTGCTGCAACTCGCCGGGACGCGGCAACATCGGCACCTATATCACCTTCGTCGGCGGCCACAACATCGGCGCCGACGTCCTCCCCGGCGCGTCGGGCCGGCTCAACGTCGAGTACGTGGTCTCGCAGCAGCCCGACGTCTACATCATGACGGGCGGGCCGCACCTGGCGAAGGCGGGCGGCTACGTCGTCGGTCCCGAGTTCGATGTCGACGAATCGCGGCGGTCGCTGCGCGCGATGCTCGGGCGCACGGGCCTCGGCCTGCTGCCGGCGGTCAAGGCAGGGCGCGTGTACGGCCTGTCGCATCAGCTGCTCAACTCGCCGCTCGACATCCTGGCAGTCGAGTCGCTCGCGGCCTGGATCCGGCCCGACCTCTTCCCGTCGCTCGACCCGGCGGCAACGCTGCGCGAGCTGAACGAACGCTTCCTCGCGGTCCCGCTCGAGGGCCCGCTCTGGACGACGCTGCACTGAGCTGTATTACCTGACTGTTTGTCCTGATCCCGACGAGGAGACTTTTGAGATGATGACGAGGCATGAACCAGCCCGCCGCGCCGGCGCCGCCGGCGTACGCGCGTTCCTGCTGTCGGCCGCGCTGCTCGCCGCGCCGGCCGCAGCGATCGGCCAGACGACTGCGGCAGCTCCCGTCGTGGACACACAGGTGAAAGTCGGCGCCGGACTCTACGAGCTCGTGGTAAACGAGCCGGCCAACGCGGTGCTCGTGGCGTCGACCGGCAACAACGCGCCCCGGATCTACGAAATCGACGCGACGACGCTTGCCGAGAAGCGCGTCATCGATCTCGAGGTGCCCGCCTTCGGCCTCGGGCTCAACCGGAAGACCCAGACTCTCTACACGAGCAACACGCGCGCCGGCAGCGTCTCGGCCATCGACCTGAAGAGCGGCCGCGTCGTGGCGACCATCAGCGAGGACGGCAACCCGTCGGCGCACACGTTCCGCGTGGTCGTCGACGAGGAGGCCAACAAGGTGTACGTCTCGATCGTCGCCGACCCGAGCAAGGTCTGGGTGATTGACGGCGCGACGAACACGCTCGAGCACGTCATCGAGGGCACCGGCGCGCGCTCGACGGGTCTCACGCTCGACCGTGCGGGCAATCGTCTCTTCACGGTCAGCCAGGGCACGAACGAAGTCCACGAAATCGATCTGGCGAAGCGCGCCGTCGTCCGCAGCTACCCGACCGGCGGCGAGCGCCCGACGCAGATCGTCTACGACGACGCCACCGGGCGGCTGTTCATCACGCACCAGGCGACGAACAACGTCACCGCGGTCGACACGAAGACAGGTACGCTGCTCCGGGCCGTCGACACCGATCGGCAGGCGCTCGGTATCGGCCTCGACCCGGCTCGGAATCTCCTGTACGTGGCCAACCGCGGCGGCGGCAGCGTGACTGTCATCGACGCCACCTCGTACGCCGTGGTCACCACGCTCGACGCAGGCACGATGCCGAACACGGTGGCCATCGACTCGCGCGACGGGACGGTGTTCGTCACCAACAAGGCGCGTCCAACCGGCCGTCGCGGCGGCGGGGGTCGCGCCGGAGCAGCGCCGGCCGCCCCGGCGCCGCCGTCGGCGACCGGGCCGGCCCAGGCGCCACCGCCCGACGAAGGCGGCGATACGGTGACGCGAATCACAGTACCGGCCGCGCGCTGAGCGCCGCGGCCGGCCGCGCGCCGGCCTCTGCGGTCCGGCCCGCACCGCAGAGGATTCCGACGAGGTCATGTCCGGCGAATCTTTCCCGTTCGTTCTGGCATCTGCACGCGACGTTCACATCGCGCACGGAGTGCGTCGCGAGGTGACCGCTGCGCGGTCGACCGAGCTGCCTGAGCGCGTGATCCGGCTGCTGCAGGACGAACGGGACGACGAGGCGCCGGGGGTGGTCGTCGGGGCCCTCCCCTTCCGGCGGGGCCGCGAGGCGCGGCTCTACCAGCCCGAAGAGTGGAGCCGCCCGCTGCCCTCGACACGGATGGGTTACGGCGTCTGGCCCGAACGACCGGCGCCGAGGCCGCCCGCGTCGTGGTCGGTGCAGGCCGTCCCGTCGCGCGCCGAGTACGAGGAAGCGGTCCGGCGCGCGCTCGACCTGCTGCGCGCTCCAGGGTCGACGCTGCGCAAGGTCGTGCTCGCGCGCACGCTCGTGCTCGAAGCCGACGTGCCTGTCGACGCGCGTGCGATCTTCTCGCGCCTGGCCGCCGATCCCGCGGTCACGACGTTCTCGGTACCGCTCGCGCCCTGCCGCGGCGGCGGCCGCCGCGTGCTCGTGGGCGCCACGCCCGAGCTGCTCGTCGCGCGCCGCGGACCGCACGTCAGCTCCCGGCCGCTCGCCGGCTCGGCACGGCGTCAGCCCGATGCGTCGGCCGACCGCGACGCCGCCGAAGCGCTCGCCCGTTCGCCCAAGGACCTGCGTGAGCACGCCACGGTCGTCGAGTGGATTGCCGACCTGCTTGCGCCTTACTGCCGCAAGCTGCAGGTGCCACGCAGTCCAAGTCTTGTCTCGACCGCGTCGATGTGGCATCTCGGGTCGACGATTGAGGGCGTGCTGCGCGATCCCGACGTCACGGCACTCGAGCTCGCGCTGGCCATTCACCCGACGCCGGCCGTCTGCGGCACGCCCTTCGACGAAGCGCTCGACGTGATCGGGCAGCTCGAGCCGTTCGATCGGGATTTCTACAGCGGCGCTGTCGGCTGGACCGACGCGCGCGGCGACGGCGAGTGGCATGTCGCCATCCGCTGTGCCGAAATCTGCGGCACCTCGGCGCGCCTGTTTGCCGGCGCCGGCATCGTCGACGGCTCGGATCCGGCCGCGGAGGCTGCCGAAACGTCGGGCAAGTTCACTGCCCTGCTGCGCGCCCTGGGCGTCGACGAGCAGGGCCGTTCGTTCGGAGACGATCTGTGACCCGGCCAACGCAAGTCTGGCCCGAAGAGTTCGCCGCCAGGTATCGCGCGCTCGGCTACTGGCGCGGCGAGACGCTCGGCGACATGCTGCGCGCCACCGCCGCGCGGTGGCCCGACCGCGATGCCGTCCTGTTCGACGGCGGACGCTGGTCGTACGCAGAGCTCGACGCGCGCGTCGATCGCCTGGCCTCGGCCTTCGTTCGACTCGGCTTCCGGCCGGGCGACCGCGTACTCGTGCAGCTGCCGAACATCCCGGAATTCATCGCGGTCGTCTTCGGACTGTTCCGAGCCGATGTCCTGCCGGTGTTCGTGCTGCCCGCGCACCGCCGCGCCGAGATCGAGCACTTCGGCCGCCATGCCGACGCCGTCGGCTACGTCATTCCGGATACGTTCGGCGGGTTCGACTACCGGTCGCTGGCACGCGAGGTCCGTTCATCCATCCCGTCGCTCCGCCACGTGATCGTGGTCGGCGACGCGGAAGACCACACGCCGTACGCCGGGCTCGAAGCCACGCCCGTCGGCCCGCTGCCGCCGGTCGATCCGTCGAGCGTCGCGTTCCTGCAGCTGTCCGGCGGCAGCACGGGATTCTCGAAGCTGATCCCGCGCACGCACGACGACTATCTCTATTCGGTGCGCGAAAGCGCGGCGATCTGCGGGCTCGACGAGACGAGCGTCTTCATGGCGACGCTCCCGATCGGCCACAACTTCACGATGAGCTCGCCGGGAATCCTCGGCGCGCTCTATGCGGGCTCGGCCGTGGCCCTCACGCGCTCGCCGGTGCCCGACGTGGCCTTCCCGATCATCGAGCGTTTCCGCGTGACGATCACCGGGCTCGTGCCGCCTCTGGCGCTGATCTGGGAACAGGCCGCACGCACGACGACAGCGGATCTGTCGAGCCTGAAGGTGCTGCAGGTCGGCGGCGCGAAGCTCACCGCCGAGCTGGCGCGCCGCGTCCGCGAGGCCTTCCCGCAGGCGATCCTCCAGCAGGTGTTCGGGATGGCCGAAGGGCTGGTCAACTACACCCGGCTCGATGATCCCGAAGAGCGGCTCATTCACACGCAGGGCCGCCCGATCAGCCCTGACGATGAGGTCAGAGTCGTTGACGATGAAGGCCGGGAGGTGTCTCCGGGGAAGGCGGGCCACCTGCTGACCCGCGGTCCGTACACGATTCGCGCGTACTACAACGCACCCGACGCCAACGCCCGGGCCTTCACGGCCGACGGGTTCTACCGCACGGGCGACGTGGTCAGCCGCGACGAAGACGGTTACCTGACGGTGCTCGGGCGCGCCACCGACATGATCAACCGGGGCGGCGAGAAGGTGTCGGCCGAGGAGATCGAGGACCACCTGATCGCGCACCCCCAGGTGCACGACGCCGTGGTCGTCGCGGTGCCAGACCCGTATCTGGGCGAGCGGACGTGCGCGGCGATCGTCCCGCGCGGCGAGGCGCCGAAGCCGGCGGCGCTCAAGGCCTGGATCCGTCAGCGCGGCCTGGCCGCCTACAAGATTCCCGATCAGATCGTCGTTGTTGACTCGTTCCCCGAGACGGCCGTCGGCAAGACGAGCCGCCGGGACATTCGCGCGGCACTGCGCGCGCAGCTGAGCGCACCGTCGCAGGCCGCTCCTGGAGCGTAACCGTGGGGCTGCCTTCGATTCCACCGTATCCGCTGCCCACCCCCGACGAACTCCCGCCGTCGCGTGTAGGCTGGAGTCTGATGGCGACGCGCGCGGCGCTGCTGATTCACGACATGCAGCGCTACTTCGCCTCGGCCTACGGCAATGCGGACCAGCCGCTCCCGCAGGTCATCGCGAACATCGTGGCCATCCGCGAAGCGTGCGACAGGGCCGGCGTGCCGGTGTTCTATACGGCGCAGCCGGTCCGGCAGCACCCGATCGAACGCGGCCTGCAGGCCGACTTCTGGGGCCCGGGAATGCAGCTCGATCCCGAACATCGGGCCATCATCGACCCGCTGGCGCCGCGCGAACACGACACGGTGCTCACCAAGTGGCGGTACAGCGCGTTTCAGCGATCCGACTTCGCCGAACGGCTCGCCGCCGCCGGCCGTGATCAGCTGATCGTGACCGGCGTCTTCGCGCACATCGGCTGCCTGGCGACGACCTTCGAGGCGTTCACGCGCGACATCCGGCCCTTCTACGTGGCCGATGCGACAGCCGACTTCTCGCGCGAGAAGCACGACATGGCGCTGGCCATCGCGGCCGGCTGCTGCGCGCGCGTGATGACGTCGCGCGACATCGTCGGCGCGCTGGGCGCCGATTCGACGACCGAACAGGCATGAGCAACACGAAGCCCGATCCCGCACCGTCACTGACCCTCGAACGCGTGCGCGCTGACATCGCGCGCATCCTCCAGGCCGACGAAGCGGACATCGCCGACACCGACAACCTGATCGATCACGGCCTCGACTCGATCCGCCTGATGGCGCTCACACAGGAGTGGCAGGCCGCCGGCGCGCCCGTCACCTTCGATCAGCTGGCCGCCTGGCCCGAGATCAACTACTGGTTCTCGCTGCTGCACGGCGGCAGGCCGATCCATTGACGTGACCACCGCTCCTGCCCCCGACGTGCGCGAAGCTGTACTGTCGCCGCTGACGCAGGCCGAGCTCGGCATCTGGTACGCACAGCGGATCGATCCGGCCAATCCCGTCTTCAACACCGGTCAGTACCTCGAGCTGCGGGGTCCGCTCGACATCGACGCGCTCCGGCGCGCCATCGACACGGTGGCCGACGAAGCCGACGCGCTCGCCCTGCGCGTGGTCGAGACCGGGGACGGGCCGCGCGCGCTCGTCGACGAACGTCACCGCCCGAGGCTGCAGCAGGTGGACCTGACGGCGGCAGCCGATCCGCTGGCGGAAGCGCGGGCGCGGATCGTGCGCGACATGCAGACAGCCGTCGATCCGACGCGTGATCCGGTCGCGGTGCAGGTGCTTTACGTGCTCGGCGCCGGGCACCACATCTGGTACCAGCGCATCCACCACATCGCAATCGACGGCTACGGGACGACGCTGCTCACGGCCCGCATCTGCGATCTGTACGCGTCGTTCGTCACCGGGCGCGAGCCGGTCACGGTGCCGTTCGGCCCGCGGAACGCGGTGGTCGCGGCCGGGCAGGACTACATGGCGTCGGACCGCTTTGCGGCCGATCGGCAGTTCTGGCTCGATCAGTTCACCGATCGCCCCGAGCCGGGCAGCCTCACGCCGCGCGTGGCGCTGACGTCGCACCACTACCTCACCGTCAACGTCGAGCTGCCGGCCGACGTCGGCGAACGGCTCGTCGCCCTGTCGGCCAGCAGCGGCGTCGTCTGGCCCGACGTGCTCGCCGCGCTGTCGGCCGCCTACGTGCAGCGGCACGCCGGCGGCGACGAAGCCATCGTCGGCCTGCCGGCGATGGAGCGGCTGGGCCGCGCGGCAGCGCGCGTACCGGCCATGGTGATGAACATCCTGCCGGCGCGCATCGCGATCGACGAGGACGCGCCGCTCGACGAGTGGCTGACGCGCACGGCCCGCCACCTGCAGCGGCTGCGCCGGCACGCCCGCTATCGGGGCGAACAGCTGCGGCGCGACCTCGGGCTGATCGGCGGGACACGACGGCTTCACGGCCCGCTCGTCAACGTCCTGCCGTTCGACGCGCCGTTCGAACTGCCGGGCCTCGAGAGCCGGCTCGAAATCGTCGGCACAGGACCTGTCGACGACATGACGATCACCTGGCGCGCCGACGGCAGCGGCCGCGGCCTCCGGCTCGAGCTCGATGCCAACCCGGAGCTCTATTCGATCGACGAGCTCAAGGCACACGCCGACCGGCTCGGCCACTTCCTCGCACGTGCCGTCGAAGCCCGCAGGCTCGCCGATGTGCCCACGCTGACGCCGGCCGAGACCACGCACTGGGTGCGCACGGTCAACGACACGGCACACCCGGTACCCGACACGACGCTGGTCGCACTGATCGAGCGCCAGATGGCGCGACGCCCCGACGCGCCCGCGCTGCGGTTCGGCGGCGTCACCTGGTCGTATGGTGAGTTCGATCGACGAACGCGCGCGCTTGCCGCGGCGCTCGCACGACGTGGTGTCGGTCCCGAGACGATCGTTGCCGTGATGGCACCGCGATCGTTCGAGCTGGTGACCGCGCTCGTCGGCATCATGCGCGCCGGTGGCGCGTACCTGCCGATTGACCCGGCGTACCCGGCCGATCGCGTGGCGACGATGCTCCGCTCCTCGAAGGCCGCGCTCGTGCTCGCCTTCGCGGCCGACGCCGGGCGCCTGCCGGACGGCGTTCCGGTGATGCTGCTCGACGATCTGCAGCAGCTTGAAGCCGACGAATCGACACCGCTGACACCGCCGTCTCCCGACAACGCCGCGTACGTCATCTACACGTCGGGATCGACCGGAGAGCCGAAAGGCGCGCTCATCGAGCACCGCGCAATCGTCAACCGGCTCGAGTGGATGCGTGAGTTCTACGGCTTCGACGAATCGGACCGGCTGCTGCAGAAGACGCCGGCCACGTTCGACGTCTCGGTCTGGGAGTTCTTCCTCGCGTTCACGACCGGCGCCTTGCTCGTCGTCGCCCCGCCCGACGCGCATCGGGATCCGGCGTGGCTTGCGGCCATCATCCGCGAGGAACGGATCACGACCGTGCACTTCGTGCCGTCGATGCTGGCCGTGTTCCTGGCCGATCCGGCGTCGGCCGGACTCGAGCTCCGCCGCGTGTTCTGCAGCGGCGAGGAGCTGACGGCGGCACTGCGCGACCGCTTTCACGAGGTCATCAGGGCCGAGCTCCACAACCTGTACGGGCCCACCGAGGCCGCCGTCGACGTCACGTGGTGGAACGCCGGACCGCACGATCGGTCGTCGCCCGTGCCGATCGGCTTCCCGGTGTGGAACACGCAGATGTACATCCTCGACGGGCGGCTGCGTCCGGTGCCGCCGGGTACGATCGGCGACCTCTACATTGCCGGGGTGCAGCTCGCGCGCGAGTATCTCAACCGTCCCGACCTGACGGCCGAGCGCTTCGTGCCCGATCCCTTCGGCCCCGCCGGTGCGCGCATGTACAAGACCGGAGACCTGGCACGCTGGCGGCCCGATGGCGCGATCGAGTTCCTCGGTCGTTCCGACTTCCAGGTGAAGATCCGCGGCCTGCGCATCGAGCTCGGCGAGATCGAGGCCGCCATTGCCGACACCGGCGCCGTCTCTCAGGTCGTCGTCATCGCGAGGGACGATCGCCCGGGTGATCGACAGCTCGTGGCCTATCTGGTCGGCCGCAACGGCGCACCCGACGTCGACGCCATCCGCGAGCAGCTCGCCGCGCGGCTTCCCGACTACATGGTGCCGGCCGCGTTCGTCGTACTCGACGAGCTGCCGCTGTCGCCCAACGGCAAGCTGCTGCGCAGTGCGCTTCCGGCTCCCGATCTTCGGGCCGGTGCGCCGGTTCGCCCGCCGCGCACCGCGACCGAAGCAGCACTCGTCGAGCTGTTCGCCGACGTCCTCGGTGTGGCCGACGGCCCGTCGGCCGTCGGCGTCGACGATGACTTCTTCGGTATGGGGGGCCACTCGCTGCTGGCCGCCCAGCTGATGACGCGGCTGCGGGAACGCTGGCCAATCGACGGCGGCCTCGGCGTCGTCTTCGCCCACCCGACGCCCGCACGCCTGGCCGAATACCTCGACAGGTCGCAGCGCGGTCCCGCCGACACCCCGGACGACGTGGGACTGGGACCGGTCATTCAGCTGAACCGCACGCCGGGTGACGAGCCCGCGCTCTTCTGCATTCACCCGGCGGGAGGCCTTGCGTGGTGCTACCGCCGGCTCGCGCGTGCGCTCGAGCCGGCGCGCAACGTCTACGGCCTGCAGGCGCGCACGCTCGATCCGGCCGCGCCGGCGCCGCCATCGCTCGACGCGATGGCGGCTGACTACGCGGCCACGATTCGGTCACTCCAGCCGCAGGGGCCGTACGAGCTCGCGGGCTGGTCGGTCGGTGGCATCCTCGCACACACGGTCGCGATCCACCTGCGCGATGCGGGCGAGGAAGTGTCGCTGCTTGCGATGATCGACGCGTATCCGTGCGACCGCTGGCGCAACGAGCCGCCGCCGGACGAGTCGGCAGCGCTGCGGGCGCTCGTGCTGATCGCCGGACACGATCCGTCGACGGTGCCCGCGTCGCAGCTGACGAGGGAAGGCGTCACGGCGTTCCTTCGCGCGGCCGGACATCCGATGGGCGCGCTGTCGGACGAGGCGCTGTCGGGCGTGATACGCGTCGTGTCGCACAACAGCCTGCTCGTGCGCCGGCACCATCACCGCGTCTTCGACGGCGACGTGCTCTTCTTCCGCGCGGCGCTCGACCACCAGGGAACGACGCTGTCGCCCGACGAGTGGCGCCCCTACGTGCGGGGCACGATCGACGTTCACGACGTCCCTTCGCTGCACGCGCACCTGATGGGCCCCGAGGCAACCGCAGTCATGGCGCGCGTGCTCAACGGCCGCGGAAGCGCTGTCTCGAGGAACGGATGATGAAGCCTTCAGGACTTGCCGGCAGGATCGCAGTCGTTACCGGCGCCGCCGGCGGCATCGGCGCCGCCGTCGTGCGCGCGCTGGCCGACGAGGGGGCACACGTGGCCGCCTTCGACCTCGACGGCGAGGCGGCCGAACGTCTGGCCGCATCGATCACTTCGCCAGACGTCCGCGTGCGCGGAGGCCGGCTCGACGTGACCGACAGCCGCGCCGTCGAGGCAGCCATCACCGCCGTCGAGAAGGACTGGGGACCGATCGACTGCCTGGCCAACGTCGCCGGCGTGCTCAGCACCACGCTCGTCGTCGACACCGACGACGAGACGTGGACGCACGTGTTCGACGTGAACGCGCGCGGCGTCTTCAACGTGTCGCGCGCGGTGGCGCGGCGCATGGCCCCCCGCCGCCGCGGCGCCATCGTCACCGTCAGCTCGAACGCGGCCGGCGTGCCGCGGTACGGCATGGCCGCCTACGCGGCCTCGAAGGCGGCCGCCACCATGTTCACGCGATGCCTCGGCCTTGAGCTCGCCCGCTCCGGTATCCGCTGCAACATCGTCGCCCCCGGATCGACGCTGACACCGATGCAGACCGGCATGTGGCCGGAGGGCTTCGGCGAAGCCGACGTCGTCGCGGGATCTCCCGACACGTTCAAGGTGGGCATCCCCCTCGGCAGGCTCGCCACGCCCGAGGACGTGGCCGATGCGGTCGTCTTCCTGCTCTCCGAGCGGGCCGCCCACATCACGATGGCCGACCTGTACGTCGACGGCGGCGCCACGCTGCGCGGGTGAGTCGAACGCGACTCACCCCGCCCCGCCAGGCGCCCAACCTGTGCAGCCACGTTCCCCGGCTTCACGACAGGTGCACGTGCGACGGCGCCTTCCCGCGGTCCGAATGCGGCATGCCGTTTGCTGCCTGAAAACGGCGAGGGCCTTGTGTGATGCACGAGGCATCACAGCTGGGGAGCCAAGGCACTCACCAGGAGGCTCGCCACGACGGCGAGCCTCCTTTCTTCTACAATCGACCTTCACCGTTTCATCACGGCAGAACCAGCGGCGAGGCGCATCGCAATGCGGGTGACGATCGTCCACAACCCGGGATCGGGCGAACAGGTGCTGTCGGCCGACGACCTGATTGCCGCTGTCCGGGCCGAGGGGCACGACGTGCAGTACGCCTCGACCACCGACCCGCAGGCCGTCTCCCGTCTGCTCGGCCAGCCGGGTGATCTCGTCGCGATCGTCGGTGGCGACGGGACAATGCGGAACATCGGCACGCGGCTGATTGGGAGCCGGGTGCCCGTCACGCTGATCCCCTCGGGGACGGCCAACAACATCGGGCGGACACTCGGGATCAGCGGCACCGCGCAGGAGCTGATTTCACGCTGGGGCGACGGACGTATCGTGCCCTTCGACACCGGCGTGGTCCGGGGCGCGAACCGGCCGTGTCCGCTTCTCGAAGGGATGGGCTTCGGACCGGTGGCCGTCGCCATCGCGGCACTGTCGCAGCTGACCCCGGCCGAAGCGAGCGCGGCGTGGACCGAAGCCGAGCTGCGCCGCGATCTGAAGGTGATGCGCGAAGTGCTGGCCGACTATCCCGTGCACGACTGCCACGTCCGGCTCGACGGCCGCGACCTGTCCGGCGAGTACATCCTCGTTGCGACGATGAACGTCCGGTCGGTGGGCCCCAACGTCGAACTGGCGCCGGACGCGGATGTGTCGGACGGCCTGTTCGACCTGGTACTCGCAGGCGACGCCGACCGTGCCGCGTTCCGCGACTACCTGACCGCGCGGCTCGAAGGCGGCCGACCGCGGCTCAGTCTGCCGGTGCACCGCGGCCGACGCGTCGAACTGTCGTGGAAGGGCTCCCGCGTCCACATCGACGACGAAGTGTGGCCCGACGAGCGCGACGCGTCGTGCGGGCACGCCTGGTCGCGCGACGGCCGTGTCGAAATGGAAATCTTGATCAATCCCGGCGCGCTGCAGGTCCTCGTGCCCGCCCCATCAACCGACGAGCCATCCGGCCCGACCGACGCGTAGCGCTCAGCGCGCCCAGCTGATGACCGCAGTAACCGGGAAGTGATCGGACGGATACCGCCCGTCGCGACTGGTGCGCACGATCCCTGCTTCAAGCACGCGCGTGCCCGGCTCCACCAGCACGTAGTCGATCTTGTCGCCCTCGACCCGTCCGAATTCGAAGGCCGTGAACGTGCCGACCACCTTTTCGTCGGGATGGAGCGCGCGGAACGTATCGACCAGCGGACCACTGCCGGCCTGCGTTCCAACGAGCTTCCGGATGACCGGGTTGTCCTCACCGACGTTGAAATCGCCGGTGACAACGACCGGCTCCTCGGGAAACCGGCGCGAGCCGATGCGCTCGAGCAGCAGGTCGACGCTGCGCAGCCGCGACGGCTGCGACTCGTGATCGAGATGCAGATTGTAGTGCCAGAATCCCGTGCCGTCGCGGTCGATGAAGCGTGCCCAGCTCGACACCCGGTTGTAGCGATTGCCCCACGTGCGTGTACCCGGCGTGTCGGGCGTGTCGGAGAACCAGAACGTACCGGCCTCGGCCACGTGGAATCGCGACGTGCGGAACAGGATCGCCGACGTCTCGCCACCCGCCCTGCCGTCGTCGCGCCCGACGCCGACCGCCGCGTAGCCCGGAACGGCGTCGAGGATCTCTTCGATCTGGAAGCGGAAGGCTTCCTGAAGCCCGACGAGGTCGGGATTCTCCTCGCGCAGCACCTCGAACAGCAGCGCCCGGCGCTTCTCCCAGTGATTCTCGCCGTCGTTCGCCGTCCCGAGGCGGATGTTGAACGACATCACCTTGAGCGGACCGGCCGCCGGACGCTCGGGCGCCTGGGCCCGCAGCGCCGGCCAGCCCAGCACACAGAGGAAGACCGGGGCCAGAGTCAGGAACGTTCGGCGTGAAGGCATGGGGACATTCCAGTCAGATTGCATAGAGGGGCCGCTGGGGCCTCGACAGCATCGCGTTCGCCTCGTCGTCGTCGTGAAACCGCTCGCGCAGCGGATCCCAGCGCAGCGTACGGCCAAGCTTCATGGCCATGTGGTGCAGCAGACAGGTCGAGCAGGAACGGTGGCCGATCTCGATCGGCGCAATGGGCTGCCGGCGCGTGCAGATCGCCTCGAGCCAGTTGCCGTGGTGGTCGGTGCTCTCCTCGACGAGCCTCTTCGCGTCGGCGACGCGCCGGCTGTCGACGTCGCACACGGCGACGATGCGCGCCGTGTCGAACTTCCAGATGCCGGGCAGATCGTGCGCGCGCGAAATGCGCCCGGTACCGATCGCGCCGACGTTGATTCGATTGGCCGGTGAGAATTGCCCGAACAGGCGTGCCGGCACGATCGTCGGACAGCCGGCGACCACGCCGGCCGCCGCCGCCATCCGCCCGGCCTGCGACAGGAACCGGCGACGAGAAGAACGGTCGGGAGCAGTTCGATCCCGGGTCATCGACAGCCGTCCTTTCAGCTGAGGCGCCTCAGGCGCCCGGGTTGCCGCTGCCGAGCGTCAGCCGCCGGGCCTGCTGCTGCGCGCGCAGCACGAGCTCGGTCGCGAGAAAGCAGTGGTGCTGCGACATCGCCGTCTCGGTGCGGTGAAGAATGTCGTCGACGATCTGACGGCCGTACGGCAGATCGACGTCACGGCAGTCGATGTAGCGCGTGCTCTTCTGATCCGAGAGGAAGAGGTGGTTGCCGCCCGGGCGGCCCGCCAGGTCGACGTTCTTCCGGATCTCGATGAAGCCGTCCGTGCCGAGGATCGTCAGCCGTCCGTCGCCCCAGGTCGGCAGGCCGTCCGGCGTGAACCAGTCGACCCTGATATAGCCGGCGCCGTTGTTGCCGCGCACGAGCATGTCGCCGAAGTCTTCGAAGTCCGGGTACTGCGGGTAGTGAATGTTGCCGACCTGCGCGGCGACAACTTCGGCCTCGGTCGATCCGGTGAAGAACAGAAACTGGTCGGCCTGATGCGAGGCGATGTCGCAGAGGATGCCGCCGTAGCGCGCCTTGTCGAAGAACCACGACGGCCGCGACGGGATGTTCATGCGGTGCGGGCCGAGCCCGATCGTCTGCACGACGCGTCCGATCGCGCCGGCCCGCACCAGTTCGCCCGCCCGGACCGTCGCGCGATTCTCGAACCGTTCGCTGTAGACGATTGAATAGATCCGTTTCGTCCCGGCCTGCACGCGACGCACCTCGGCCAGCTGCTCGAGCGTCGTGATGCCGGGCTTGTCGACGATGTAGTCCTTGCCGTGCTGCATGACGCGGATGCCGAGCGGCGCACGCTCGTCGGGAATGGCGGCGCTGAGCACGGCCTGGATCGAGTCGTCCTCGAGAATCTCTTCTTCGCTGCGGGCGACTCTCACCGACGGGAAGCGCTTCGTGTACTCCGCGATGAGCTCAGGCTCGCGCGCATACACGGCGACGAGCTCGCCGCCCCCGCCGATGACGGCGCTCGTCATGCTGTTGATGTGGCCGTGATTGAGACCGATGACCGAGAAGCGGATGCGGGCCGGTCCGCGCCGCTCCATCGTCGCCGGCCGCTCGACCGTGTCGGCGCCCGACATCTGCGCGGCGGCCGTGGCCGGCAGCAGCGACCAGGCCGCGGCCGATCCGGACATCTGCCTGATGAACGTGCGACGGTTCACTGGATCCGCTGGCATCACCTGGACTCCCGGCATGTGGCGTCGCCCGATCGGGCGACCGCGCTGTGATGTGGTGAGTACCCGCCGCCCGGCGATCTCCTGTGCGGGCGCGCTGATCAGTCGATCAGTGGTAGTGCCCGTGCTCTTCAGACCAGACGCCCATCTGCGGTCCCGTGGGCTCCTGCCGCGAGGAAACGGCCAGCACGAGCCCGCCGACGAGCACCACCAGCACGAGCACGAACAGCGCGCGCTGTCCGGGACTCCAGCCGGAGACCTTCCGTTCACAGCAGTGCTTGTACTTCCTGCCGCTGCCGCACGGGCAGCGATCGTTGCGGCCGACCTGCGTCTTCACGTCGTTTACTCCCTGCCGGATACACCCCGGCCCGCTTCCAGGCCGGCCCGGACGTCATCGTGTCTGCGTATTCTGCCCCGATCGGACGTCCTGCACCAGTCCCGACCTCCCCACCTCGACAGCCGGGCGTCACATGCTCCGCCAGGCGACGCGCGGCCCCCTCACCCGACCGATGCCCCCAGCGCCCCCACCTGGGGACGCCGCGTTCCGTGGATGTGACACCGCGGGGCATCCCCGAGGCGAAGTGACGCGGCGCACAGTACGACAGCCGGGTGTTGCCGACGTGGCGTACGACTTGCTAAGACCCGCTCATCGGCCACCACCGGCGCGGCCGATTCCCGACGCCCATGTTCTCGCTCTTCGGCTGGACGCCCTTTCTCCGATGTACGCTCCGCTCCCGTCTTCTTCCGTGCGGGTGCGTCGTTGGTGTGTACGAGACGCGCTCCGGCGAAGTGATCGAGATCGTCGACGCCCGCGGCGCCGACTGTCCGTACTCCACACACGACATCGACGTCGTGCTGCCGGCCGCTTCCGGGCTGCCCGACCGGTTCGACGGCCGCGGAGCGGTGGGGCCATCGCACCGGCCCGGGCGCTGACCCGCCTGTTGCGTGGTCGGGGGGTGTACACTCCGCGCTCATGCCCGACCCGTTTCTCACCCGCCGCGCAACGACCGACCCAACGGCCATCTACCGGTATCGCGACGGCATCTATGCTGCCGATCTGCTCACGGCCGCCATCGTCCACTTCGATTTCTTCACGCGACTGGCGGCGCGGCCTGCGACGTTCGACGAAATCTGCGACGCGTTCGACTTCGCCGCGCGTCCGGCCGACGTGCTGCTGACGCTCGCGACGGCGCTGGGCCTGGTCCAGGCGATCGACGGCCGCTTCCACGTGACGCCGACGGCCCGTGAGCACCTGGTGGCCGACTCACCGTTCTTCCTGGGGCCCTACTACGCGTCGCTCGGCGACCGGCCGGTGGTGCTCGACTTCGTCCGCGTGATGCGATCCGATCGGCCGGCCCATTGGGGGGCGGCCGAAGACGGACACGACTGGCATCGCGCGATGGAAGACGACGACTTCGCGCGCGCCTTCACCGACGCGATGGACTGCCGGGGCCTGCTGCTGGCGCAGGCGCTCGTGCCGCACCTCCCGCTGGACGATCGCCGGAAACTGCTCGACGTCGGCGGCGGCTCGGGCATCTACTCCTGCGTGCTGGCCGCGCACCATCCGCACCTGCAGGCCGTCGTGTTCGATCAGGCGCCCGTCGACCGCATCGCCGAACGGCTGATCGCCCGGCGGGGATGCAGCGACCAGGTGAGCGTGCGCGCGGGCAGCTTCTTCGATCGCGCGGCATGGCCGACCGACTGCGACGTGCACCTCTTCTCGAACGTGCTGCACGACTGGGGCGCCGACGAGGTGCGGCAGCTGCTCGCGCTGTCGTACGAACACCTTCCGCCGGGCGGCCTGCTCGTGATACACGAAGCGTTCATCAACGCGGAAAAGACCGGTCCGTTGCCCGTGGCCGAATATTCGGCCATCCTCATGCACTCGACGCGGGGCAAGTGTTACTCGACCGGTGAGTACGGCGGCTGGCTGGCCGAACTCGGCTTCGAAGCCGTCCTCTACCACGACACGGCGGTCGATCGCGGGGTGATGACCGCCCGAAAGGCAGCGCGCTGATGCTGATGGACGAGAAGGCCTACCTGCGGGAGCTGGCGGGACAGCCGCTCGGCACGCGACTCAGGGGGTACCTCAGGCTGAGCGGCCCTGGGTACATGCAGAGCGCCATGACGCTGGGTGGCGGCACCGTGGCCTCGTGCGTGCTGATGGGCTCGATGCTCGGCTACGAGCTGCTCTGGGTGCAGCCGCTGGCGATCCTGCTGGGAGTGACCGTACTCGCCGCCATTGCCAAGCAGACGACTCACACGGGCGAGCGGCCCTATCGTGTCTTCAAGGAGCAGCTGCACCCCGCGCTGGCGCTGCTCTGGGGCCTCAGCGCGCTCATCGCGACCGTCATCTGGCACTTCCCGCAGTACAGCCTGACAGCCAACGGCGTCACGACGCTGCTCAGTGGCGTCGGCCTCGACATCGGCACGTTTTCCGACGGCGGCCGGCTCGCCGCGCAGTTCACGATCGGCATTGCCGTCCTCGCCTTCTCGGCGTGGGTCGTCGGCCTGTACGAGCGCGGCGCCGGAGGACTGAAGGCCTACGAACTGGCCATGAAATACATGGTCTGGGCCATCGTCATCGCCTTCGCGATCGTGGCGATCGCCTCGGGCATCGACGTCGGGCGCTTCCTGCTCGGACTGACCGGCATCTCGTTCGTCCAGCGCGTGATGATGGAGGGCCTGCCGCCTGAAACGATCCGTCCGGTGGTCGGCGGACTGGCCGCCGCGGTCGGGATCAACATGGTCTTCCTCTATCCGTACTCGCTGCTCCGGAAGAACTGGGGACCCGAGCACAAAGAAGTCGCCTACTTCGACCTCGTCATCGGCATGCTCGTGCCGTTCCTGATTTCGACGACGTTCATGATCGTTGCGACGGCGAACACCATCGGGCCCGCACCTGGCGAGACGGGCACTCCGGTCAGGAACATCCTCGAGCTTGTGCCGGTCCTGAGCACGACGTTCGGCGAAGGCCTCGCCCTGGCGCTTATCGGCTTCGGCATGCTCGCGGTCGGGATCTCGACGATCATCACGCACATGCTCGCCAGCGCGTTCATCGGCAGCGAGGTGTTCGGTACGGACGATCCGCGGGCGCGGCGCTGGTTGTCGTTCCTGCCCGCCATCGGCATCCTCGGGGTGGCCTACCCGTTCCCGTGGGCGATGTCGGTCACCGCCTCGACACTCGCCTATCCGCTCATGCCGGTGGCCGTCATCTGTTTCATCGTGCTGCTGAACCGGAAGAGCTACATGGGCGACGAGCGGCCCGAAGGCATCGGGCGGCTTGTGTGGAACGTCGTGCTCTGGTTCGCCGTGGTGTTCATGATCGGCGCCGCGTGGCTCGCGCTCGACCAGAACTGGGCAGACCTGCAGGCCTACCTGGCGTCGTAGCGCGGCCGCAGCGCAACGGAAAGCAGGAAGGGGCGGACCCGCAGGGATCCGCCCCTCGTGTCTGCCCGAGCGTTCGAGATTACTGCTGGCTGGAGGGCGGCACCATCTTGTTGAGCCGCATGTACGTGACGATGTTGCCGTAGTGCTCCATGTTGTGCGCGTTGTTGAACGCCAGCGCGCCGAGCTTCGTCGTCGGAAGCGCCCCGAACAGCGTCACCGCGTCGGCGCCGCTCGCGTCGTCGACCGCCTCGAAGGCGCGGCCGCAAAACTCGGCCGCCTCGTCGAGCGCCTGCTGAACGTCAGCCTTCGTCGTCCGCGTTTCCTCGATCGAGCCTTCGGGCCGCGACTCGCCGCTGACGGCGCTGCAGATCGAGAAGCTCGCGTCGGCAATGTGAGCGAACAGCTGGCCGAGCGTGCGCACCTCGGGCGTGGCCCGGTACGAGTACAGGTTCTCGGGCACCTGCTCGGCGGCGCGCGTGATGTTGTTCTGAATCATGTCGTAGGCGCCCTTGAGCGAATCGCGAATCGCGGTCGACGGGGGCGCGGGTTCGGACGCGGGCGGGAGCGGCGCGGCACAGGCCGTGGCGGTCAGCGCAAGAACACTACAGATCGCAGCCAGTCTCATTGACGACCTCCAGAAAAGACGTGCAGCCCCCGATTATAGGCCGCCCCGCCCGGGGCTCAGGCCGCAAACGCTGAATCGCAGCCGGCGACACGGTGTTCCTGACGGGCCGAAAGCAGGCGCGTGCACAGCAGGACGGCAACACACGGCCGCGCCGGAACGTGGTCGGCACATGAAACATCCTCTGCGGCAGGCTGGCACGACCGCGGTGTAGCGGGACCCGCGCCTTTGCCATACTCGAAAGATGCCGGTCGACGGCAACCGCCCGCGACACCCTCTCCCAGACCGTCCGCTCTGGTGGCAGTGGCCGACCGTCCTGTCGTTCGATGCCGCAGTCGTCGTTGTCGCCTGGCAATGGCTGATTGCCCGATCGGCCGGTGTCGCCATCGGCTGGATGCACGCGGCGGTACTCGGACTGTCGGTGTGGGTGGCCTACACGGCCGATCGCTGGATTGAGAGCTGGCGACTCGTCAATGGCCCGGTGCTCACCGCGCGCCACCGCTTCCACCAGCAGCATCGCTGGACGATGCTCGGGGCGATGGGGGCGGCGCTCGTGGTCGATGTCGGACTGGCGCTCCAGTACCTCGACGAGGGGGATCTGCTGGTTGGGGGCTGCCTGACAGCGGCCGTGCTCGCCTACCTGCTCTCGCACCAGTGGCTGCACCGCCACGCCTCGTGGCGCGCCCCGAAAGAGGTCGTCATCGCCACGCTGCTCGCGGCCGGCGTCTGGCTGTTCGTTCGCGACGCCGGCGCAGGACGGCTGGCCTGGCCACTCGGACTGTTCTGGCTGCTCTGCCTCGTGAACTGCGTCCTGATCTCGCGGTGGGAGGCGCCCGTCGATCGGCAGCAGGGCCAGACGTCGATTGCGCTGCAGCTGCCGCGGCTTGCGCGCTTCATCCCGGCGGCCCCTTGGCTCGTCGCCGTCCTGGCCGCGGTCGTCCTGCTGCTCGGATCACCCCGGCTCGTGCCGGTCGCCGCAAGCGCACTGGGTGCGGCGCTCCTGCTGGGCATCGTCGACCGGCTCGAGCCGCGCACCGGCTGGCGTCCCGCGCGGGTGGCGGCCGACGCCGCGCTGCTGACGCCGCTCTTCTGGCTCCTGTCGTAACCGATGGCGAAGCCCGTCACCTTCGATCGGCTCGCGCGCGTCTATCGTCCGCTCGAGTGGATCGCGTTCGGCCGCACGCTCGAACGCGCACGCACCGCGCACCTCGACGCGCTCGCTGACGCGCGACGCGCGCTGGTCATCGGTGATGGCGACGGGCGCGCCCTGGCTCGGCTGCTCCGGATCGCGCCGTGCGCGTCGGTCCACGCCATCGACACGAGCGCGGCGATGCTCGAGCGCGCCGCCTCGCGGCTCGACGATGCCGACCGGCACCGCGTGACGTTCGAACAGGCCGACGTCCGCACGTTCGTCGCGCGCGGTCCCTACGACGCCATCACGACCCTGTTCGTGCTCGACTGCCTGACCTCCAGCGACGCCGCGGCCGTCGTCGCGCGGCTTTCTGCCGAACTGACACCGGGCGGCTGCTGGCTGTGGGCCGACTTCGTCGAGCCGCCGACCGGCTGGCGACGCCTGCGCGCCAGGCTCTTGCTGCGCTTCCTGTACTGGTTTTTCCGGATGACGACGAACCTGCAGGTACGGGAAGTCCCGCCGGCCGAGCAGCTGCTCGACGCGGCGGGACTCGAAGCGGTCGCCGTGACCGAGCTCGAGCAGGGCCTGATCCGGAGCGTGCTGTTCAGGCGTCCTGCCGCGCGCTGATCACTGCTGCTGGCGCTGTGCCTCGAGCTGCCGGATGTACTCGAGGCCGGCCGGGATGTTCACTTCGGGCTGCGTCGACTCTTCCTCGAGGATGTGCCACTCGACGGACGTGTCGCGCGCCGCCTCGAGCACGCCCTGGATGTCGACCATGCCCGTGCCGAGCGCAACGCTCGTGTCGGGCGGCGCCTGCCCCGTGTTGTTGCGCTCGGTGCCGGGGCGCATGTCCTTCAGGTGCGTCGAGACGAAGCGATCGGGATAGCGGCGCAGCAGCGCCACCGGATCCTCGCCGCCATGGAACGCCCACATCGCGTCGAGCTGGAACTTGACGTTCTCGGGATCGGTGCGCGCGACGATCGAGTCGAACAGCGTGCCACCGCCTTCGGCCGGCACGAACTCGTAGCCGTGCGCGTGGTAGAAGAACGTCAGCCCGGCCTCGCGGAGCAGCCGGCCCGCGGTGTTGAAGGCCTCGACGGCCCTGTCGGCATCGGCCGCATCGAACGGCGGCTCGTGCGGGAACCAGGCGTTCCCGACGTACTGCACGCCGAACACCTTCGCGTCCTCGATGATCTGCTGCGGGTTGTCGAGCAGCGCCTGGATATCGACGTGCATCGAGATCGGCGTCAGACCGGCCCGGTCGAGCTCAGCCTTGAACTCGTCGCGCGACAGACCTGCCGTGCCCGCCAGCTCGACGTGGTTGAAGCCCATCGCCTTGACCTTCGCGAGCGTGGCCGGCACGCCCTCGGTCTCGAAGCTCCGGTTCATGCTCCAGAGCTGCAGCGCGATCGGGTTCTTGAGCAGCGGCGTCGAGTCGGTCACCGGGGCAGGCTCGGGCGCCGGTTCGGGCGTGCCGCACGCAGTGACGACGGCAAGGCCGGCCAGGGCAACGACCGGAGCCGCCAGGCGACGCAGAACGGACAGGGACTGGAAGGGCATCGATTCCTCCGAAGACACGAGCTCACTCCGACGGAGCGGGACAGTGGAGTATAGCCCCGACGGGCGGAGCCGCGCTGGCCAACCGGCGGCGCGGCGCGACAGAATCGAGAGGATGGTTACCCGTATCCTGTTCGTCTGTCTTGGAAATATCTGCCGGTCGCCGGCTGCCGAAGGCGTCTTCCGCCACCTTGCAGAGGAGGCCGGACTGGGCCACGTCTTCGTCGTCGATTCGGCCGGCACGAGCGGATGGCACATCGGCGAGCCGGCCGACGCGCGGATGCGCGAGGCCGCCGCAATGCGCGGCATCCGGCTCACCAGCCGCGCACGCCAGGTGAGCCAGGACGACTTCGACGAATACGACTGGATCTTCGCGATGGATGCGACGAACCTGCGGCACCTGCGCCGTCAGGCCCCGTCGGACTACCACCACAAGATCCGGCTGTTCCGCGAGTTCGACCCCGAGGAGCCCGGTGCCGACGTTCCGGATCCCTACTACGGCGGCCCCGAGGGATTCGTCGAGGTGCTCGACATCGTGACGCGGACGTCGCGCGAACTGCTCGCCTTCCTGACCAGCGACCGGCACACCGGCACCCATGATCCCGCCTGAGGTCGTCGAAGGCGCGCTCGGCCGACGACTCGGCCGCCCCGTCGCGATCCGCTCACGCAGGCCGCTCAGCGGCGGCTGCATCGGCGTGGTGGAACGCATCGACACCGACGCCGGTCCGTTCGTCCTGAAGTCGAAAGCGGGTGCTCCCGTCGAGCTCTTCCAGGCCGAGGCTGCCGGGCTCGAAGCCCTCGCCTCCGCCGACAGCGGCCTCGTCGTCCCGCGCATCGTCGTGCCGCCGGACGCGGTCGAAACCGCGGCGGGCGTCATGCCGTTCTTCGTCATCGACTACCTGCCGCACGGCGAAAGGAATTCGAGCTTCGACGAGCGACTGGGCCGGGCCCTGGCGGCGCTGCACCGGACGCGGTCCGACCGCTACGGCTTCACCTGCGACACGTGGTGTGGCGCGACGCGACAGGCGAACGCGTGGACCGACTCGTGGATCACGTTCTACGGCGCGAACCGGCTGACACCGCAGATCGCCGCGGCGCGCGCCGCAGGCCTTCTCGACGCCTCCGAAGCGCGCGATCTGGATGCCATCGTCAATCGGCTCGACGAACTGCTCGTCGAACCCTCCGAAGGTCCGGCGCTGATTCACGGCGACCTGTGGTCGGGCAACGTGCTCGTCGCCGACGGCGGACGTCCGGCAGTGCTCGATCCGGCGGCCGCGTACGCCCACCGGGAGGTCGAGTTCGGCATGTCGTCGCTGTTCGGGGGCATCTCCTCGCCCGCCATGGCTGCCTACGACGAGGCCTGGCCGCTCGATCCGGAGTGGCAGGAACGTCAACCGCTGTATCAGCTGTATCACCTGCTCAATCACCTGAACCTGTTCGGTCGCGGCTATCACGACGCAGTCATGCAGATCGCACGGCGCTACCGCTGAGCGGGCCGGATCGAGCCGGCGCGCCGGCTGTACGCGGCACTCGCGCTTCCCGTATAGTTAGCGGCGTGTCCGCCACAGCCATCGCGTCGCCGGCCGATCAGCGGCAGGGAATCGTCCTCGTCGTCGACGATCGCGCCGAGAACCGCAGGCTCCTCGAACGGTTCCTCGCCGACGCCGGCTACGTCGTGCTGACCGCCGCCGACGGGCAGGAGGCCATCGGCGCCGTCGAGGCAGCCGGTCCGGACCTGGTCATCATGGACGTGCGGATGCCGCTGCTCGACGGCTTTGCCGCCTGCCGCGTCCTGAAGAACGACGCGCGGACGCGGCTCACGCCGGTGGTGCTGATGACCGGCGCGGCCGAACGCGAGGATCGCATGCAGGCCATCGAGTGCGGCGCCGATGATTTCCTCGCAAAGCCGATCGATTTCACCGAACTGAAGGCGCGCGTCCGTTCACTCGTACGGCTCAAGCGCTACACCGACGAGCTCGACTCGGCCGAGTCGGTCATCCTCAGCCTGGCGCGGACGGTCGAAGCACGCGATCCGCTCACCGAGGGGCACTGCGAGCGCATCGCCTTCTACGCCGTCGGCCTCGGACGTCGCCTGGGCCTGGCGACCGAAGACCTCGCCGCGCTGCATCGCGGCGGCTTCCTGCACGACATCGGCAAGATTGCCGTCCCCGATGCCGTCCTGTTCAAGCCCGGGCCGCTCACACCCGAGGAGCTCGCCATCATGCGTATGCACCCGGTGGTGGGCGACCAGCTCTGCGGCAACCTCCGATCGCTTGCGCGCGTGCGGCCGATCGTCCGGCACCATCACGAACGGCTCGACGGCAGCGGGTACCCGGACGGGCTGCGCGGCGATCGCATCCCGCTGCTCGCGCAGATCGTCAGCGTCGTCGACGTTTTCGACGCGCTCGTCACGGACCGGCCGTACCGGCAGGCTCTCGACGTGCCCGAAGCCATCAGACAGCTGCGGCGCGAAGTGGCCATCGGCTGGCGATCGGCCGAGCTCGTCGAGAGCTTCATCGAAGCCATCGACAGGGGCGAGCTGCCGGTCCCGCCCGACGTCCCTCCTGCCAGGGACCGCTCGTGAGCAGGCGGGCGCACCTGGCGCCGTCCCCCACGGCGCCACGAGCCTGTAACGTGCATGTGTTTCACGTCCGGCCCGGCGCGCGGACCCGACTGCGGGTACAGTAGCCGGATGCCCGACGACACACCGCGACACGACTGTCCCGACTGCGGCGACCCGCTGGCCTTCACGTTCCACTCGACGAGCGGCGTCGGCGCCCACAAGCGGGGCGACCACTACAACACGACACCGGACACGCGCCACTACGCCTGTTTCGCCTGCGCGAAGGCCTGGAAGCAGCGGCTCGACGGCCCGCTGACACCCGACGTGATCGGCGAGCTGACGCTCTTCACCTGTCCCGACCACAGCTGTGGCAGCCCGATGACGGCAACGACACGCCCCGACGATCCGGCCGGCATCCGGCTGGCGTGCCGGCAGGGGCACGGCTATCGCGTGACGACGTCCGACGGTGAAGTGAGGCTGGTAGCCGACGCCTGAACGGCGGGCTGGAAGGAAGGGGAAACCTGCCGCGGGAGCGGTCCGATCGGCCGACCGGACCGCCCCACGCAGCGAGGTCAGATCAGGTTGTTGAGCGCCCGGAGCGCCCGGACGCGCACCTTGCGGCTGGCCGGCTTCGCCTTGATCGTGATTTCCTCGCCGGTGAAGGGGTTGCGCCCCTTGCGCGCCTTCGTCGCGGGCTTCTGGACGGTCTTCAGCTTGAGCAGGCCGTTGAAGTTGAACTCTCCAACGCCCTTCTTGCCGAGATCGGCCGCCATGATGGCCGTGAGCGTGTCGAACACTTCCTTGACCTTGGTGGCCTTCAGGTCGGTCGCCGCCGCGATCTCACGCACGAGCTCGCTCTTCGAACGACGCGACGAAGCCGGAGTGGCCTTGTACGGTTTCTTCTTCGCAGTCTTTGCCATGTGGGGTCCCTGGTAATCTGCCTCTGCCGCCGGCCGCCTGATGCAGAGCCGGCAGGGCGGCGGTAGTTTACTCCGCTTTTTCCCGAATGCAACGCGGTTCGCGGGAAAAATCAGCAGATTTTCCCGCGTACCGCGCCGATCTCAGATCCGGCAGATCGCACGAAGCACGTCGCGCCGGCTCACCTGGCCGACCACGCGCCCGCCGTCGACGACGGGCAGCCGCCGGACTTCGTTCTGGACGAACGTCTGGGCGATGGCAAAGATGTCGGTGTCGGGCGTAATCGTCGGTGCGTGGCAGTTCATCAGGTCGCGGACCCGGCGTTCCTCCTCGGTCGGGTCGCCGTCGTATGAACCGCTGGCCAGCGCCCGCATGCAGTCGCCCTCCGACAGCGTCCCGAGCAGCCGCCGCTGGTCGTCGACCACGGGACCGCCCGAGATGCGGTGGCGCAGCAGCAGATCGATGGCCTCGCGAATCGTCTGATCGGGCCGGAACAGGACGAGGTCCGTGGTCATGACGTCGGCCGCCGTCGGTACGCCCTTCTTCTTCGGCGGCGGCGCGTCGACCTCCATTCCGGCGCGAATCGCGTCCTTCATGGTCTCCATGCTGGCCTCCAGCGACTGGTTTTCAGGGAGTTGTCTGCATTCTGGACGCTCGACCGCCGATCGTCAACCGAACATCGCGGCCATGCCCGCCGGAACGCCGTGTGCTAACGTCGATCCGACATGGCACTTTCCTCGTTCACCATCGGGATCGTTCAGGATCGCGCCACCGACGACCTGGCGGCCAACCTCGACCGGGCCGAGCGGCTGACCCGCGAGGCGGCCGGACGCGGCGCGCAGATCGTCTGCCTGAAGGAACTCTTCAATTCACCGTACTTCTGCAAGTCGCAGCGGCACGAGCGGTTCGGCCTGGCCGAAAGCATCCCGGGCCCGACCGTCGAGCGGTTCCAGGCCCTGGCGCGCGATCTGACGATCGTGCTCGTCGTCCCGATCTTCGAGCGCGAGGCGCCCGGCGTCTACCGGAACTCGGCGGCCGTCATCGATGCCGACGGCACGCTGCTCGGCACGTACCGGAAGATGCACATTCCGGACGATCCGCTCTTCAACGAGAAGTTCTACTTCACGCCCGGCGACGGCCCCGTGGCCGGCGCCGCCGACAGCACGCCGGGCTTCCGCGTGTGGAAGACGCGCTACGCCACGATCGGTGTCCTCATCTGCTGGGATCAGTGGTATCCCGAGGCCGCCCGGATCACGAGCCTGCTCGGGGCCGAGGTCCTCTTCTATCCGACGGCGATCGGCTGGCATCCATCCGAGCGCGCGGAATGGGGCCAGGCCCAGGTCGACGCCTGGCAGATCATGCAGCGCTCCCACGCTATCGCGAACGGCGTCTACGTCGCGGCCCCGAACCGCGTCGGCCACGAAGACGAGCCGGGCACCGACGGCATCACGTTCTTCGGCCGCTCCTTCATTGCCGATCCGTTCGGCCGCATGGTGGCCGAAGCCGGCGACACCGACGACGAGGTCCTCGTGGCGACGTGCGAACGGCAGCTGATCGAGTCGACGCGCCAGAACTGGCCGTTCCTGCGCGACCGCCGCATCGACGCCTACGGCCCGATCCTCCGGAGGTACCTCGGCGCATGACACGGCCGACCCCTCCCTTCGTCATGCCGGCCGAATGGGCGCCGCACCGCGCCACCTGGATCGGCTGGCCGCACCACGAGCCCGACTGGCCCGGCAAGCTCGCCGCGATCGGCTGGGTCTACGCCGAGATCGTCCGCATCATCGCCGCGCACGAGCCGGTCGAGATCCTCTGCCACGACGACGTCGTGCGCGAAAAGGCGCGCGTTGCACTCGAAACGCACCGGGTCCGCCTGTCGAACGTGCGCTTCCACGTGGTGCCGACCGATCGCGTCTGGCTCCGCGACAGCGCCCCGACGGCCGTGCACGACGCCACGGGCCGGGTCGTGCTGCTCAACTGGCTGTTCAACGGGTGGGCGAAGTACGACAACTGGCAGCTCGACGCCCAGGTCGGTCCGGCCATCGAACGCGTCACGGACCTTCCCCGCATCGAACCGGAGCGCCCGGACGGCAGCGGCCGGCTCGTCCTCGAAGGTGGCGGAATCGAGGTGAACGGCAGCGGACTGCTGCTCACGACCGAGGAATGGCTCCTCTCCGACGTCCAGGTCCGGAACCCGGGTATGACGCGCGAGGACTACGAGCGCGCGTTCGCCGAATGGCTCGGCATCCGCCGCACGATCTGGCTCGGCGAGGGCTGCATCGGCGACGATACGCACGGACACATCGACGACGTCGCCCGGTTCGTGACCGACGACACGATCGTGATCGCCGTCGAGCGCGACCCGACCGACGAGAACCACGCCCGGTCGATGGACAACCTCCGGCGCCTCGAGGCGGCATCGGCCGATCCGGCGATCGGCCCGCTGCGCGTCGTCACGCTCCCGTTCCCCTCGCCCGTCTACTGGCACGACGAGCGGCTGCCGGCCAGCTACATGAACTTCTACATCGCCAACGGCGTCGTCATCGTGCCCACGTTCAACGACCCGAACGATCGCGTCGCCCTGCAGACGCTTGCGGAGCTGTTCCCCGATCGCCAGACGGTCGGGGTGCACGCGGTCGATCTCGTACTGGGACTGGGCACCCTGCACTGCCTCACACAGCAGGAACCGTTGCCGCGCTGAGCGCCGGATTTTCCGCATCGAAGGCGTCCTGCTGCCGGCCTCGCGCCCGCGCGGCCGGCAGCGTCCGTCAGCGCTGATGGTCACGATCTTGCTGGCCCGGACTCACCATGCGCCGTAGCGCCCTGATCTTCTTTTCTCTCGCGGTCGTCGCGGCCGCGACGGTCGCGTCGTGCCGCCGCAGTTCCACCGAGCCGTCGCCGGTCTGCACGATCACGATCGCCCCGGAAAGCCACACGGCCCCCGCCGAAGGCGGCACCCGCACGGTTGCCGTCACCGCATCCGATGCGTCGTGCATGTGGACGGCCAGCTCCAAGGTGCCGTGGGTCGCCATTACCGCCGGCGCATCGGGCGCCGGATCCGCCACGCTCGTGTACGCGGTGGCCGCGAACCAGTCGCCCGACGAGCGCACGGGAACCCTCGAGATCAGCGACAAGGTCCACACGATCACGCAGGCGGGCCAGGGGGCACCACCACCGCCGCCGACCTGTACCTATTCGCTGTCGCCCACGCAGGTCGAGGTCGACTTCATCGGCGGAACGGGCACGGTGCAGGTGGCGACCGGGGAAGGCTGTGACTGGACGGCCGAATCGGATGCCGCGTGGCTCACGATCGAAGACGGCGCCACCGGGTCAGGCCCAGGTTCGTTCCGGTACCGCGTCGCCGAGCACAGCGACAGCGGCACGCGGACAGCAACGGTGACCGTCGTCGATCAGGTGTTCACCGTGGAGCAGACGGGCGTCGACCAGACGGCCTGCACCTACAGCGTGATCCCCGTCGAACACGAGCCGTGCATGCCGGGCGGCAGTGTCACGACGCGCATCGAAACGGCGCCGGGGTGCCGCTGGACCGCCGCATCGACGGCCGACTGGCTGACGGTCGGCCTCGCGTCGGGCCACGGCCCGGCCGAGCTCACGATGCACTTCACCGACAACTACCGCGCGCCCCGCACCGGCATCGTCGAGATCCGCTGGACGGCGCCGACGGCGGGACAGAACGTCCGCGTCGCGCAGGCGGGCTGCCTCTACTCGACGCCGACGCCGGTCGTCACCGTTCCCGCGGCAGGGGGCACGGTCAGCTTCGACGTGCTGCAGCAGGCGACGCCGAACGTCTGCGGCGGGCCCCTGCAGGATCGCTGCATCTGGACGGCCGCCACGACAACCCCGTGGATCACCGTGACGTCGACCATGCCGCGCCAGGGCGACCAGCCCGTGCAGCTGCTCGTCGCGGCCAACCCGTCCACCAGCCCTCGCACCGGCACCGTAACGGTCGAGGACATGACCGTGCAGATTCAGCAGGCGGGAACCACACCGTAGAGTGGCCGTTCAACGCCGAAGCGTGGCGGCCGGATCGATCCGCGCCGCCCGCCGGGCCGGCAGCCAGCACGCCAGCAGCGACGTCGCCAGAAGCAGCACGGCGACGACCGCGATGCCTTCGACGCGCGCCTCGGGCAGCAGCGTCGTGAGCCGCGGCAGCAGAAACTGCCGACCGGCCAGCACCACACCACCGGCCGCAGCCATACCGCCGACGACCGGCGTCATGCCCGCCTTGACGACGGCCAGCATGACAGTCGACGGAGGCGCGCCCAGCGCCAGCCGCAAGGCCAGCTCCTGCGCCCTGCCGGTGACGAATGCCGACAGCATCCCGTACAGCCCGACGAGCACCACGATCAGGCCCGCACCGCCGAGCAGCGTCGAGACGAGACCTACCGCCACGCTGAGTCCCCGAGCCGGCACGAGCAGCGCGCGCCCGCTTCCGCTCCGCAGCACGCCGATCGATCCATCAACCGCAGCCACCGCGCTCCTGATTTCGCCGGCCAGCGCGTCGGCACCGCCTGATCCCCGCGCGAGAATCGCCACGCGCCCGCCCTTCGCCCGGGCCCACGGCACGTACAGCGTCGGCAGCGCGCCGCCGCCCGGAAATCCCTCGACGGCCGCGGTCACTCCGACGATGCGCCGTGACACGGGGCCGGTCGATCCGTGCGTTGCAGTGAACGGGACGATCTCGACCTGCTCGCCCACCACGTCGTCGTGCCCGAAGAGAGCGCGTGCGAGTCGCACGTCGATCACGGCGACGGCGTCAGCATCGGCAGAGTCTTCCGAGAAGGCCCGTCCGTAGACCAGGCGGAGCCCTATTACGTCGAAGTAGCGCGGAGTGACCGCCACAACCGAGGCAGCGCGTTCCTGACCGCGTCGACGCAGCCGCGCCCCCGTCGTCGCCATGCCGAACGGCAGGCCCGAGCCGACCGCGGCCGTGCCGACGCCGGGACGCAGGGCCAGCTGCTCGAGCACACGATCGACGATCTGCCCGGCGCGCTGCGGGTCGACGTACTGCATGTCGAAGTCGATTTCGGCAAGGGCGAAGCGGTCGAGTTCAAGCCCGCCGCCTTCGCGCGCGCGGCGCGCGGCCTGTGCCAGGAACAGCGACGCCGTCGACAGCAGGACGACCGACACGACGATCTGCAGACCGATCAGCCACAGGCGCCGACGCCAGCGCGGCACGACCGCGGCCGGCGTGCCGCCGAACAACGTGTCGGGCGCCATGTCCCTGGCGACGAGCCACGCCGGCACGACGCCGGCGACCAGCACCGACGCTACCCAGGCGGTCGCACCACTCAGCAGCGCGACCGCATCGAGGCGCGGTTCGATGACGGCGATGACACCGCCCGCCACCTCGAGCGGTCGCACCAGGTGGAGCACCACGACGGTCAGCAGCAGCGCCAGCACGCCGCCCGCGCCGGCGACGAAGGCGAGCTCGACACCGGTTTCGCGCACGAGCTGCCAGCGAGACGCACCGAGCGCGAACCGCGTCGCGAACTCGTGGCGTCGCGCCGTGTTCCGCGCGATGGTCAGGTTGCCGACATTGCTGCAGACGACGAGCAGGACGAGGACGGCAGCGGTGAGCACGAGGCCGGCGACCGACGGCGCGACGCGTCCGATCACTTCGTCGACGGCCACGTCGGCCGTGCGCCGGGCCACCCAACGGCGCGCGCCGGCCCCGTCGGGCAGCGGCGCAACCTCGTCGAGGTACCGCGCGATGTGCGCAAGCTCAACCTCGACTGGCGCCAGATCGTCTCCGGCAATGCGGCCGCGAACGAAGACCATCGGCACGTCGCGCAGCAGCGACCGCTCGTTCCAGCCGAGCAGCGGAAAGGCTTCGACCGCAGCCAGCGGCGCCCAGAGCAGGGCCTGCGTGCGTCCGTTGGCGAACAGTCCGGCGAACGGACGGGGCGCCACACCGACGACCGTGAACGGTCGACCGTTCACGTGCAGCGTGTGGCCGACAATCGCCGGGTCGCTGCCGAGCAGGCGCCACAGGAAGTGACTGATGACGATGACAGCCGGCGCCTGCGGCGTCTCGTCGGCCGGCGTGAACGTGCGTCCGAGCAGCGGCACGACGCCGAGCACATCGAAGTAGTCCGTCGTCACGAGCTCGCCCGTCCCGAAGCGGCTGACGCCGTCGGCGGCCACGAGCAGCTGAACGGGCACGAACCCCACGAGTCCGGAGAGCGACGTCTGGCGTTCGCGGAGATCAGCGAAGTCCGGCCATGAAAGGGCCGCCATCCGGACGTTCGGCGCGATTGGCGTCGCCGAGACGGTGACGAGTCGATCGGCATCGGCCACGCCGCCGGGCGGTCCGAAGACGGCGCGAATGACAGCAATGGCACACGTGACCGCGGCAATGCCGGTCGCCAGCATGACGACCGAGAAGAGCGCGGAGCCCGGCGCCGCGCGGAAGCGGCGCCTGACGGGTGCCGGGAGGGGCAGCAGCGACATCGAGTCGGGGGCAGGCAGCCGCCCAGCGCGCCGGCTGCACTGGAGCAGGGTAACAGACTCGAGTTGCCTCTACTGCACCCCCTCGTTCTCGACCTCGACCACCGAACGGTGCCGACTGACGATGGCACCGTCGCCGGGCCGGAGGGCGGCAAAGGCAATCGACGAGAGGATCGTCATGCCGCCGAGCGTCAGGAACGCATAGTGCAGCGCCGCGATGAAGCCTGTCTGGTCGGTCTGAGGAACGTCGCGCAGGAACAGCGCTGCCGTCACCGAACCGAGCGCCACGCCGAAGCTCAGCGCGAGGTGCTGCGCCGTGATGGCGATGCTGCTGGCGCGACTCGCCTCCTCGTCACTCACGTCGGCATACACGAGCGAGTTCATGCTCGTGAACTGCACCGACGAAATCAGTCCCTGCGTGAAGCTCAGCAGCACGATGAACGGGATGGGCGTGCCCGGACCGATGAACGAGAAGCAGGCCAAGAGCAGCCCCATCGCCACCGTGTTGGTCCGCAGCACCGTGCGGTGGCCGAACGCCGCGAGCAGCTGTCGATTGATGAGCTTCATCGCCATCGCGCCGAGCGCCTGAGGCATCGTCAGGAGCCCGGCCTGCCACGGCGCGTAACCGAGCCCGACCTGATAGAGCAGCGGCAGCAGGAACGGCATGCCGCCGACGCCGAGCCTCGTCACGAAGCCGCCGGTGACCGAAATGCGGAACGTCCGGATCCTGAAGAGCCCCAGTGAAAGCAGCGGATGTGCGGCGCGGCGCGCATGCCGCACGTAGGCGCCAAGCAGCACCACGCCGGCCGCCCCCAGCTGAACGACGCTCGAGAGCGGCAGGGAATGGTCGCCGAGCACTTCGAGCGCGTACGAGAGAAGCAGGATGCCGAGACTGAACAGCACCATGCCCGTCAGATCGATCGGCGGCGAACTGGCCGTCCGATAGTCGGGCATCCAGCGCCGTGACAGCCAGAAGCCGACGAGGCCGAGCGGCAGGTTGATGAAGAAGATGATCCGCCAGTGCAGCCAGTGCGCGATCGCGCCGCCGAGAAACGGCCCGACGAGCGGACCGACCAGCGCCGGGATGACCACGTAGTTCATGGCCGTGAGCATCTCGGATCGTGGAAAGGTGCGGACGAGCGCCAGCCGGCCGACCGGCGTCATCATCGCGCCTCCCATCCCCTGCAGCAGCCGCGAGACGACGAGCATCGGCAGGCTGACGGCAACGCCACAGAGCAGCGACCCGGTCGTGAAGAGCAGGATTGCCGCCTCGAAGACGCGCCGCGTACCGAAGCGATCGGCCATCCAGCCGCTGATGGGGATGAAGACCGCGAGCGCAAGCGTATAACTCGTCAGGACGCCCTTGACGCTGAGGGCGGCAACACCGAAGTCGTCGGCAATGAGCGGCGAGGCCGTGTTGACGATCGTCGCGTCGAGCGTCTCCATGAAGAGCGAGACGGCGACGAGCCACGGCAGGTACCGGCGCACTTCGGCCGGCGTCAGCGACAACGACACTCAGGCAGGATACGGCGACCGTCGCGTCAGACGCGACGGTCGCCGCAGAGGTCCGGCCCGTGCGTCGCACGGGCGGGGCGGACACGGGTCACGGCGCGCGGAACAGTCGCAGGTTCTGCACCACCCAGGCCGGCGCGTCGGGCGCGTCGGCCGTCTGCGTGATACGCACGAACTTCGCCTCGACCGGCGCGAACGACGCAATCGTGAGCGGCGCCCCTTCACCGCTCGCCACCGTCGTCCAGCTGGTCCCGTCGAGCGAGACGGCGACGTCGTAGCCGCGCGGGAAGCCGGGCGTCGGCGGCGGGCCGGCCGGCGGCGCGGCGCCCCGGCCGCCGCGGCCGCCGCCGCGGCCGACGC
>QGVF01000137.1 GCA_003242705.1 Acidobacteriota bacterium | reverse complement strand
CCGCTGATGCCGCCGCCGCGCGTGAGGCCGACGAAGCGGCCGCGGCCGCGGCGACTGACGCCGACGACGCCGACGCTGCGGAAGCCGCGAAAGTTGCGGAAGCCGCGGGTGCCGACGCCGACGTCGATGTCGAAGTCAACGAGGACGCGACGGAAGCTGCGGCCGGGCCCCGGTCTGCCGAAGCAGTCGAGGCACCGCCGGCGGCGGCGTCGCTCGACTTCGACGAGGAAGAAGACGAGATCAACTACAACCGTCCGGGTGCCGGAGGAGAGGACAGCGATCTCGCGCCGGCGCGCGCGCGGCGGGCCGCCGGCCGGCGGACCGGCAGCGCGGAGAAGCGCACCTCGACCGGCCGGAGCGCGTCGGGCCGCAGCGCGTCGACCCGGACGAGTTCGGGGCGGAGCTCCACCACGAGCCGCGCCAAGACGACGCGGGCGTCCAAAACGACCGGGGCACGCAAGTCCACCCGGTCGCCAAAGAAGCAGTAACAGCCGCGGTTCACGGGTCGCGGCCCGTGAACCGCTCTCCACAGGCGTGTGCCGATGAACAGGCGTCAGTGGCTCCGGGGAGCCGCCGCGGTCGCCGCGGGATTGCTCCGCCCCGTTCGTATCGGCCGCTTCGACCCGGTGCTCGATGCCCAGGCGCCCGGCATCGTCCGCTGGATGTGGTCAGGCGCGGTGACCTCGTCGTCGGCCACCGTCGTCGCGAGAGTGCTCGCCGGCAGCGGATCCGTCCGGCTCAGGGTGCGTCCGGTCGCTGGCGGAGCCGGGACGCTCGTCGAGCCCCGGCTGATTCCGGAGTGGCACATCGCGCGCTTCGACATCGTCGGGCTGCGCCCCGCCACCACCTACATCTACGACATCCTGCTGGACGGCGTCGCGTGGGCGACGACGGGCCGGTTCCGCACGATGAACGACGGGCCGCACGATGCGGTCGTCCTGTTCGGATCGTGCGCGAGCACGGGATCGAACGCGCGCGTGTGGGAGACGATGGGCGCGGTCGGCGCGGATCTGCTGATCCACATGGGCGACTTCCACTACGAGGACATCGCACGGAACGAGCCGGCGCTGTTCCACCAGGCGTACGATCGGTGTCTGATGTCGCCGCGGCAGAGCGCGTGCTATCGCGGGACGCCCGTAGCCTACGTCTGGGACGACCACGACTTCGGCGGTGACGACAGCGATCGGCACTCGTCGAGCGCGCCGGCCGCACATGCGGCGTATCGCGCGTGCGTTCCGCATTACCCGCTTGGCGCCGGTTCCGAAGGACCGCTCCACCAGGCGTTCGACCTCGGCCGCGTGCGTGTGATCGTGACGGATTCACGATCGGCACGCGAGCGCCCGGAGGAGTCGTCTTCGCCGTCGATGCTCGGGGCGGCACAGCGGGAATGGCTTCTCGCGCAGCTCGAAGACGCCAGCCGCCGCGCTCCGCTTGTCGTCTGGGCCAATCCCGTGCCGTGGATCACGAAGGCCGACGAGTCGACGCGGGAAGGCTGGGCACCATACGCCGACGAACGGGCACTGATTGCCGCGCACATCGAGCGGCTCGGCCTTACCGGCCGGCTGCTGATGATCAGCGGCGACGCGCACATGGCGGCGATCGACGACGGCACGAACAGTCAGTACGCCCCGGGGCCGACCGGGCGCGGCTTCGTCGTGGCGCACGCCGCGGCGTTCGATCGATTCCGGCGCCGGAAGGGCGGTCCCTACAGTCTCGGCGCACGGGCCGGGCGCGGGCAGTTCGGCGAGCTCCGCATCGAAGATTCGGGAGACCGTCTCGTCGCAACCGTGCGGTGTCGCGACCGGCGCGGTCGCCAGATCGATCGGCTGGCGATTCGGCTCACGATCGAGGATGGGGCGACGTCGCTGTCGTATCCCGCGGTCGAAGAGCCGGCGTCTCAGGGGGCCGCGTGAGCCGGCAGCGGGACAGCCGTACCACAGCGTGGTGGTGCGCGCTGGTCGTCGTCGCATGGCTGGTGCTGCGGCCCGTGGCGGCCGGCGCGCAGGCGCCCGACGACGAGTCCCCCGCGGTTCCCACGCGGACCGAAGAACTGATCGCGCTCCGTCGCGCGAAGGCCGAGGCGCTCGAGCCGAACGAGCCGGCGCGCGCCGAAGTGCTGCTGCTGTACGTCGAGGACTCGCGACTGCTCGAGCGCATCTTCAATCCGGCGGCCGGGTGGTTCGTGCAGGCGGGCGGTCTGTCCGAAGGGAGTCTGCTGGCCCTTGGCGGTGGCTATCGCATCGACGATTCGCGGGGCGGCGCCATCGACCTTCGGGCGCTGGGATCCATTGGCGGTGCCTGGCTGGCGGATCTGCAATGGCACTCGGACAGACGGCGTGAGAATCCCGTCGCCGCGTCTGTGGGCGTGGCCGTGGAACGCCACGCGAACCAGCAGTTCTTCGGCCTGGGCCCGGATGCGACCCCCGAGTTCGACTCGGACTTCGATCTCGACGAGCGTCGTGCCGGCGCCGCGTTCATGTTCCGCCCGACGGGCTGGCTGACGGTCGAAGCCTCCGGCGGCTTCGCACGATTCGACCCGGCCCGCCTCGATCTCGACTTCGACGATGAGGACGACGTCCTTGGGGTCGAGCTGCTGAGCGACGACTGGTCGGACGTCGACCTGCAGG
Organism: Acidobacteriota bacterium; assembly: GCA_003242705.1. GTDB lineage: Bacteria > Acidobacteriota > Vicinamibacteria > Vicinamibacterales > SCN-69-37 > SCN-69-37. The sequence continues at coordinate 6,948 of QGVF01000137.1, read as the reverse complement.
TGCGGCAGTACGTCGAAGGTGCGATTCCGGCGCTCGGCGAACGGACACGATTCACGCACGCGGGTGTCGATCTCGTCATCGATCGACGGGACGATGCGCGCCGGCCCGGCTGGTACGTGGAGGCCGGTCGACGCTGGTATCGCGATGCGGACGGGCGTGGGTACGACTTCTCGGCCACGCGCGTCGACGTGCAGCGGTTCCTGCCAGTCTGGCGCGGCGAGCGGATCGTGGCGCTGCGGCTCAGGGCCGAGCAGGTGGCGGCCGCCGACGGCAGCCGCGTGCCGTTCTACCTGCAGCCGACGCTGGGGGGCAGCCGGTCGCTGCGTGGCTACGAACGGCAGCGGTTCCGCGACACGAACGCGCTGCTCCTGCAGGCCGAGTATCGCTACGTCGTCAACCCGTTCGTGAGCGGGGCGCTGTTTGCCGAGGCGGGGCAGGTGGCGCCCGCCTGGCGGGCGATGCGGGCCGATCGGCTGCGGGGCGGTGTGGGCTTCGGCCTGCGCGCCGGATACCGCGAGCTCGTCGTGCTCCGCGCCGACGTGGCCTTCGGCGGCGAAGGGCCGCGACTGATCGTCGCGCTCAGTGGAGTCTTCTGACGTGGGTGGGTGGACGACGCGCGGGCGACTGACGCGATGGCTGTGCACCGTGAGCGCGGTCCTGGCCATCGGCTGGGCCGTTGACGCGGCGGCCGATGCCGCGCGCGGTCCACGCTTCCGGCCCGACGATCCGGTACGTGTCGATCCCGACACGGTGGCCGACGCGGGCGGTGTATCGGAACAGGAACTGAGCCAGTACTACGACTTCCTGCGCCACACCTTCCGACTGCCCGGCGACCGACGGCCGATTCCGGCGGTCAACGTGAACACGATGGACGAAGTGCCCGACTCGATGTGGTTCGTCGAGCGCATCGGCCGCGGCACGATGACGGTCGACGAGATCGTCCGGGGGCCGGACCGGCTGATCGACTTCGATCCGCGCGACTGGGTGATCGTCGCCGCAAAGAACAGCGGCCTGCAGCCGGGCTTCCGCGCCGTGGTCGCCGGTGATCCGGGCGGCCAGATCTTTCAGGTGGAGTTCGATCCGCCCGACTATCCTGAACTCGCCACCGGTGCCGAGATTATCGGCACCGCCATCTATCACGCGCTCGGCTACCACGTCGTCGAGAACTATCTCGTGTCGGTCGATCCGTCGCGAGTGAGTATTGCGCCGACGGCAACGATTCGCGAGCCGGGCGGGGGAGAGCGGCCGTTCACGCGGGACGATCTGCACCGGGTGCTGCGGCGGGCGGCGCGGCGCCCCGACGGGACGTATCGCGCGATCGCGAGTCGTTTTGCGCCTGGTACCCCGCGTGGGCGGTTCCGCTACTACGGCACCAGACCGGACGATCCGAACGACATCCATCCGCACGAACATCGACGCGAGCTGCGCGGCGCGCGGGTGTTTGCCGCCTGGCTGGCGCACGACGACTCGCGGGCGAACAACACGCTCGACATGCTCGAGGGCCCGCCGGGCGCGCAGTATCTCCGCCACTACATGTTCGACTTCGGATCGATCATGGGCAGCGCCACGACCGGACCGAACGAACCGCGGTCGGGTCACGCGTACCTGATTGAGAAGGGGCCCGACGTCCGGACCCTGCTCACGTTCGGTCTGTGGCGGCCGCCGTGGGCGCGGGGCCGCGCGCCGCGGGTCGCGCCGGCGGCGGGCCCGTTCACCGGCGACGGGTTCGATCCCGTTGCCTGGCGGCCGGAATATCCGAATCCGGCGTTCGAAAACATGCAGCCGGCCGATGCCTTCTGGGCCGCGCGGCGCGTGGTTCGCTTTTCCGACGAGATCCTCCGTGCCATCGTGGCCAAGGCCCGGTATTCGGATCCTGCGGCGGCAGAGCAGATCGTCGAGGCACTGGCTGCACGGCGCGACGCCATCGCACGGGCCTGGCTGCCCGCCGTGACGCCCATCGTCGACCCGCGGCTCGACGCTGACGGCACGCTCCGGTTCTCGAACGCGGCGGTCGACGCCGGCGTGGCCGGGCCGCCGGACGCCTACGTGCTGCAGTGGTCGCGGTTCGACAACGAGCGCGATCGGCACACGCCGGTCGGGCCGCCCCAGCGTTCGGGCGCGCCGATCGGGAACGCACCGCCGGGCCTGCTCGTCGAAGGTGATTACGTGGCCGTGCGGGTGCACGCTGAGCACCCCGGCTACCCCCACTGGACTTCGCCGGTCGAGTTGTATTTCCGACGCACATCGGACGGCTGGGAGCCGGTCGGGCTGTTCCGCGAGACGGCTGTCCACAGCAGCGATCCATGAGCGACCGTCGCACCCTGATCACGCATCCGGAGCTGACCTCCCACCAGTCGTTCCCGTCGTTCCGCTCCCTGCAGGACGGGACGCGCAGCCGCCTCGAGCGCGTGCTGTCGGTGTTCGCCGACGTGCGCGCCGGCGAGGGCGTCAGCGCGCTGCTGCTGGCCGCCAACGTATTCCTGCTGCTCGGCACGTACTACCTGCTGAAGACGGTCCGCGAGCAGCTGGTGCTCACCGAAGGCGGCGCCGAGACACGCGCCTACGCGGCAGCCGCGCAGGCGCTGGTGCTGCTCGTTGCCGTCCCCGTCTACGGGTGGCTGTCGACGAAAGTGTCGCGGATGCGGCTGATCACGCTCACCACGCTCTTCTTTGCCGCCAACCTCGTCGTCTTCTCGCTGGCGGGCGCGGCCGGCGTGCGCGAGGGCGTGGTCTTCTACATCTGGGTCGGCATCTTCAACCTGTTCGTCATCGCGCAATTCTGGTCGTTCGCCAACGACATCTACACCGAAGGGCAGGGGCGCCGGCTGTTCCCGTTCATCGGCGTGGGCAGCTCGCTCGGGGCCTGGCTCGGCGCGGCCGCAGCCGTCGCGCTGGTCGAAATGCTCGAGACCACGCCGTACACGATGATGCTGGTGGGCGCCGCGCTGCTCGTCGGCTGCCTCGGCATCACGGCATGGGTCAACGCGCGCGAGCGGCGGACGCCGGATCCGGACGGTGCACGCGGCGCCGACGAACCGCTCGGAACCGACGGGGCGTTCGCGCTCATCGGGCGCTCGCGCTACCTCACCTGGATTGCCGTGCTCGCCGTCCTGCTGAACGTCGTGAACACGACCGGCGAGTACATCCTGGGCCGGCTGGTGGTCGACGCGGCCGCCGCGCGCTTTGGCGACGCGCCGGAGCTGCTCGCCGAGCGACAGCAGTATGTCGGCGTCTTCTACGGCAGCTTTTACAGCGGCGTGAACCTCGTCGGCCTGCTGCTCCAGCTGTTCGTCACCTCACGCCTGCTTCGTGCCTTCGGTGTGCGGGGCTCGCTGTTCGTCCTGCCGATCCTGTCGCTCGTGAGCTATTCGGTCATTGCCGTCGCCCCGATCATGGGCGTCGTGCGGATCATGAAGATCGCCGAGAACAGCACGAACTATTCGGTGCAGAACACCGTGCGCCACGCGCTGTTCCTGCCCACCACCCGCGAAGCGAAGTACAAGGCCAAGATGGCCATCGAGACGTTCGGCGTCCGCGTGGGCGATCTGCTCCAGGCCGGCGTCGTGCGCATCGGCACGCTCCTCGAGGCGAGCGTCGGCGCCTTCGCCTGGCTCAACGTGGCCCTGACGGTTCTGTGGCTGATGGTGTCGGCCCGGATTGCCCGGGAGCATCGGGCTCAGACGCGGTGACCGGCTGCTGCTGACTTTCGAGCAGCGCGTCGGCCGCGCGCGACGCATCCAGCTGACCGATCGACGACGTGTCGGCGCCGAGCAGCGCCCAGAACGACGGGCGCAGTTGCGGCGGCAGCGTGCCGTTGAGAAAGTCCAGCGCCAGACCGCGCAGCAGACGATCGTCCGAGTGAATGGCGCGGTACGCCGCTTTGAGCGGCGCTCTCGGCAGCACGGTGGCCAGCAGCGAGAACACGTACTCCACATTGCGCTGCCGCGGACCGACCGGTTCCAGCGTCCCGTTCGAATCACCATCGTCCGGATCGATCACGACATAGCTGCGCGCGATCGAGGCTGGAACGTGGAGCTCGCGGGCGACCGCGGCGTACACGCGGGAGGCGTCGATCGTCAGCTGCGGGTGTGACTCGAGGATGCGATCGAGTGCCCGACCACACCGGTAGCGCACCTCGAAGCGGGAGTCGTCGAGGCCGGCGAGCAGGCCGTCAACCGCGCGCTGCGACGGCAGCTCGGCGAGCACGCGCGGCAGGCGCCGGCGCACGGCGAATGGCGTCTCCTGATCGAGCAGGAAGTCGACGAGCATGCCGACCCGGTGCGCCGCGTGCGCGACGAGCGCCCGGTGTGCATGCGGCCGGGCATCGTCCCACGCCAGCAGGGTGACGATTTGCGCGAGCTGCGGCGTGTCGAACGGTCCGCCGGCTTCGAGGGCCCTGGTGACGGCATCGAGGCGCCCCGAGCGCAGCGCCGCGAGGCGCGTCATCGCCTCGTCGATCTCGACGCGGGGCGCCGGCTCCATGTCGGCCGGGGCCGATGCGGCCGGCGGGGGCAGGGCGAGCGTCGAGGGCTGCGTGCGCCAGCCGGTCGCGTGCAGGTCGTCGACGACGGCCTCGGCGTGGTCGACGAGCCGCCGCTCGACCTGTCGGGCGTAGAGGCCGTTGAGGCGGCGGCCAATCATCGCGCTCAGCACCGCCGTCACGAGCACGACGCCGAGCAGCTGTGATACGAGGAACGCCGGCGCGGCCGCCAGCAGCAGTTGAACGATGCCGGCGCCGAGCGCGTCGCCGGCGCGGTCGCAGGCCACGTCGAGGAATGCCTTCGCGCGCCGCTTGTCGGCCGGGCGCATCGGGCTGAAAAGCAGCTCGTAGCCACTGCGGAACAGCGAGCCGCGGATGACGGTTTCGAGGCCGCGCGCGGCGGTGAACAGCGGCAGGGCCGGGACGAGCAGCGCCGCTGCGGCACCTGCACCGACGCTGATCGGCAGGGCGCTGACGGCATCGCCCGCCCCACGGCGGACCAGGGCGCGTTCGGTCGCCACGCTCTGGACGACGAACGTGAGCGTCTGCGTCGCGACGTGGAAGATGGCGAAGAAACGGAGCAGGCTCGCCCCGTCGAAGCGGGCGGCGGCCTCCGACTTGAACAGGAAGTCGAGGATCGACGCGCTGGCGGTGCCGAGCACGACGAACAGCGCGACCGGCTTGAGGTGCGGGAGCTCGCGGAGCGACTCGAGGCCCAGCGCTCCTCGCGCGCCCGAGCCGATCGGCGTCTCGGGCGCCGTTCGGAGCGTCAGCGCGGCGCAGGCCGTGTGCAGCACCGCGAGCATGAGCAGCTGCGATCCGGGCGGGAGCCATACCGCCATGCGCTCGGCGGCCAGCCCGCCGGCAATACCGCCGAGGGTGCCGGCGGCGGCAATGCGCCCGTACGTGCGACGGGCCGTGATCGGATCGAACGCTTCGGCGGCCAGCGACCAGAAGCCCGAGAGCAGGAGCGATCCGAGCGCGGCCAGATGGAGATAGATGACGACCGCGACGGCCGGTGTGAGGGCGGGTTGGGACCACTCGGCCACGTGCGCGGCCGCGCTCAGCAGGAAGCCGGCCGGCACGAGCCGGGCCGGGCCAAAGCGGGCCAGCAGCTGCGCGTAGACCGGTACGGCGGCGACCGACACGGCGGCGGCCGCCATCACCATGAGCGGCAGGCTCGTGGCGGGGAAGACCAGCAGGAAGAATGAATCGCGGACGGCCTTGGCGGCGACCTGATGCGCCAGCATCAGCGCGGCGACGGCCGCGGCCCAGCGGAGTGTCGGGCGCAGCGCGGTCACGGCCGCGCCTCAGGCCACCTGGACGACTGCGGGTGTGTCCTGCTGCTGTTCACCCGTGCAGGTCCGCAGCGTCGACGATTCGGGCAGGTGCGTCCGCCACCACGCGGCCGCGTCGGCCCGGGTCCACGGGGGCACGTCCTCGAGCTCTTCGAGCATCCGGTGCAGGTCGCGCGCGCTCTGCGGACGATCCGCCGGGTTCTTCTCGAGGCACTGGAGCACGAGGCGCTCGAGGGCCGGCGGAATCGGCAGTTCCGATCGCGTCGAGGGCGGCGGTGCCGGCCGCTGCACGTGGGCGATCGACATGGCCGTCGCCGTCGGCTCGTCGAAGACGAGCTGGCCCGTGAGCAGGTAGTAGGCCACGCAGCCGAGGGCGTAGATGTCGACGCGGCCATCGATCTCGCGTTCGCCGAGCGCCACCTCGGGCGCGATATAGGCGGGCGTGCCGGCCGAGACGCCGTCGGCCGTCAGCTCCAGATCCTCGCGGCCGGTCGGCTTGACCAGGCCGAAGTCGAGGACCTTCACGACGTCGAAGTCGAGCGCGACCTTGCAGGCCATCAGGTTCGACGGCTTCAGGTCGCGGTGCACGAGCCCGCGACAGTGAGCCTCCTCGAGCGATCGGCACACCTGCTTCATGAAATGGACGACGCGACCGGCCGGCTGCGGGCCGAACGAGGCGACGAGCTTCTGCAGGCTGATGCCGTCGAGCAGCTCCATCACGTAGTAGAAGCTGCCGTCGCGCGCCGTGCCGAAGTCGTACAGGTAGACGGTGTTCGGGCTCTGCAGGCTCGCCGTCGCGCGCGCCTCGCGCTCGAAGCGGCGCACGGCCAGATCGGCGGCCTGCGCCGGCGCGCGTGCGATCATGTCGCTGCGCACGATCTTGATGGCGGCCTCGCGCGCCAGCATCTTGTGCCGCGCGCGCCACACCTCGCCCATCCCGCCGCGGCTGATGAGCGCGACCAGGTGGTAGGCCCCGAGATCCTGCGCCTTGTGTGCCTCCATTTCGCGTCCGAACGTCCGTCGTCCGACGATCGCGGTGAACAGGGCGATGGAGTACATCTGGCCGAGGTGGAGGGCCAGCCGTTCGGTCGGCACCGGGGGCAGCCCCGCCGGCAAACCGTGGCGGCCAAACGCGCCGGCCCACATCACCACCCCACACAGCGCAAGCAG
>QGVF01000136.1 GCA_003242705.1 Acidobacteriota bacterium | reverse complement strand
CTTACCAGCCGAAGAGGCATTTCCCTGTGCAGGGGTCGGTCCAGAACCATCCGCACGCAGGCCAGGGCCCGTAGTAGTAGTTGCAGCCGACGGCGTCGCTGCAGTGCGCGGCGTAACCGTAGCACTGCTCCATCGGAATACAGTCGCAGTCGTTCGACTGGGCGACGCCGACGAACAGCGTCCGCAGCCTGTTCGTGATGGCCATCGTCCACGGCTCGTAGGCCGCGAACCTGCCGTCGAGCGGACCAAGGTGCTTCATCAGGTAATCCGCTTCGGTCTGACCGATGTGCGCTTCGATCTGCTCGGCCAGTGCGCGCACCTTCTCGCGATCGGCATCAGAGGGCCTGTCGAACAGCGACGGCGTCAGCGCGTCGTGGATGGCGCGAATCAGGTCCACCGCGTTCGCATCGAGCGTCGGCCTCGACTGCAGGTAGTCGGCGATGTGCGCGCGCCAGGTGGCCGCGCGCTGCTCCGGCGTGAGCACGCGCATGATCTCGCGGCGGTACACGACGGGATACGTCTGGATGCGCGCCACGGCCTGCTGCAGCGACCTTGACTCCAGAGATTCGGCCCAGTTGCGGATGGCCGTGTTCTGGTCGGGCACCGCAATGGCGCGCAGCAGCAGAACCTCTGCAGGCACCGTGAGCAGGACGATCAGGACAGCAAGAAACACGAGACGACGGGTGGACTTCCGCATGGTGAACGCTCCGTGAAACGCAACAGTCCGTCACCCGCGCTGGGGGCGGTAGATGTGGCGGGAATGTACCCGGAGGGTTACAGGTTGTCAAAAGAAACAGCCCGCAGGCTCTTGAGGCGCGGCCGCCGGTGTCCCTCGTGTCCTTTCGTGTCCGTTCCTGTCAGCCCGCAGGCGACAGCGACACGATCCGTCCGCCTTCGAGCCTGAGGACGCGGTCGCACGCCGCGGCCAGCGTCGGATTGTGCGTGACGATGATCGACGTGAGCTCGTCTTCCTCGTGAATCGATCGCAGAAGCGCGTGCAGGTCAGCCGCCGTCGCCTCATCGAGGTTGCCGGTCGGTTCATCGGCCAGCAGCACGTCGGGCCGCCCGACGAGCGCACGCGCCACGGCCACGCGCTGCTGCTCGCCACCCGACAGTGCGCCGGGCCGATGATCGGCGCGCGCCTTGAGGCCTACGCGTTCGAGCAGCTGTGCGGCACGCTGACGACGCTCGGCTGCCGGCACTCCGGCCAGGAACAGCGGCATCTCGACGTTCTCGATGGCCGTGAACTCCGGCAGCAGGTGATGGAACTGGAACACGAACCCCACGTGCCGGTTCCGGAAGTCGACCCGTTCGTCGTCGTCCATCTGCTCGATGCGCGCGTCGCCGACGTGCACCTGTCCGGCTTCGAACGCGTCGAGTCCCCCGAGCACGTGCAGCAGCGTGCTCTTCCCCACCCCCGACGCGCCGACGATGGCGACCATCTCGCCGCGGTTGACCGACAGGTCCAGGTCGCGGAGCACCGTCAGCTTTCCGCCCGGGGCGTCGTACGACTTGACGAGCCCGCGCACCTCGATGAACGCCATCCCTACTGATTCCTCAGCGCCTCGGCCGGATCGATCCGTCCGGCCTGCCGCGACGGATAGAGCGTCGCGGCGAGGCAGATGCCGACGGCGCCAATCACGACGACCGCGACGTCGAGCGGCTCGACACGGAATGGCAGGTAAGCGATCTGGTAGACGTCCGCGGGCATGCTGATCAGCCGGTACCGATCGAGGATGAGCGACGCCGCCACGCCGAGGATCGCGCCGCCGAACGTCCCGACCAGCCCGATTGCGAGCCCCTGATACAGAAAGATCCGCCGAATCGTCGTCGTGCGCGCGCCCATGGTCCTGAGGATCGCGATGTCGCGCGTCTTCTCCATGACGAGCAGCACGAGCGACGCCACGATGTTCAGCGCGGCCACCATGACAATGAGGCCGATGGCGAGCGAAATGGCCATCTTCTCGAGCCAGAGCGCCGAGTAGAGGTTTTCATTGAGCTCGATCCAGTCCTGGACGTGATAGCTCGTCCCGAGCCGCTCCTGCAGGTCGTCGCGGACGCGACGTGCCTGGTCGATGTCGGCCAGCCGCAGCTGGAGCATGTTCGGGCCCTCGCCGGCAATGAGCGCCGTCGCGGTGTCGAGCGTCGCGAAGGCATACCGCGAGTCGACCTCATAGAAGCCGAAGCGCACGGTTCCGACGACCTCGAGCGGCCGGCTGCGCGGCCGCAGGCCCATCACGCCCGACGTCATGGCCGTACCGTACGCCCAGACAATGTCGCCGGGCCGGACGTTCATCGCGGCGGCCAGATCGGCGCCGAGGATGATGCCGTCGTGCGCGTCCGGACCCCGATCAGTCAGCGCCGCGAGCGAACCGGCCTCCATCGACGCCTCGATGTCGGTGACCCCCGCCTCGAGCGCCGGATCGATCCCCTTGAGCACCGCGTAGTCCGTCCCGCCCGCCAGCAGCAGAACCGGTCCGATCACGGCCGGCGCGGCTGCGACCACCCCCGGCACGTCGACCTTCGCCAGCTCCTGGTCGACCGAATCGAACGGCCCGGGCAGCTTGTAGACATACATGTGCGCGGTGGCACCGACGATGCGGTCGCGCAGTTCGGCCTGCACGCCGGTCATCAGCGCAAGCGCGATGATGACCGCCATCACCCCGACGCCGACGCCGAGGATCGAGACGGCCGAGATGAGCGAGATGAAGGCCTGGCGCCGCCGGGCCGTGAGATAGCGCCTGGCAACGAACCACGCGAAGGCTGCCGGGCCGCTTCCCACCTCGCTACTCCGCGGCGTCGTCGTCCGACGGGATGGACGAGCCATCGGCCGCGCGCGGCCGCATCAGCGGGAAGAGGATCACGTCGCGGATCGACGGGCTGTTGGTCATCAGCATGACGAGCCGATCGATGCCGATGCCCTCGCCGCCGGTGGGCGGCAGGCCGTACTCGAGCGCCCGGATGTAGTCGTCGTCCATCCGGTGCGCCTCGTGATCGCCCGCGGCTCGACTCTGCAGCTGCGCCTCGAAGCGCGCGCGCTGCTCGACGGGATCGTTGAGCTCACTGAAGCCGTTGGCCACCTCGAAGCCGCCGGCGTAGAGTTCGAACCGCTCGACCGTGTCCGGGTCGTCCGCCTTCTGCTTGGCGAGCGGCGAGACTTCGGTCGGGAAGTCGTAGACGAACGTCGGCTGAATGAGCTGGTCTTCCCAGAGCGTTTCGAAGATCGCGGTCGCGATCCGGCCGGCGCCGTGCGACGGCTCGACCTCGATGCCGAGCGCCGCGGCTACCGCGGCGGCGCGGGCCCGATCGCGCAGATCGGCCTCGGAAACCGCCCCGTCGCGCCAGTCGGGCTGGTCCTTCAGGCGCCGCGTCGCCGCTTCGGCCGCCGCCGCGCGCAGCGACAGCCGCCGGTACGGCGGCGCGAACGACAGGATGTGTTCACCCCACGGGGTCTCGTGCCCGCCGAGGATGGTCGCCGCGACGTGCGAGAGCATCTCCTCGGTCATCCGCATCAGGTGCTCGTAGTCCACGTAGGCTTCGTAGAACTCGAGCATCGTGAACTCCGGGTTGTGCTGCGTCGAGATCCCCTCGTTCCGGAAGTTGCGGTTGATCTCGTAGACGCGCTCGAAGCCGCCGACGACGAGGCGCTTGAGGTACAGCTCGGGAGCGATGCGCAGGTAGAGGTCGATGTCGAGCGCGTTGTGGTGCGTGATGAACGGCCGCGCGAGCGCCCCGCCCGCAATCGGCTGCATCATCGGCGTCTCGACCTCGAGGAAGCCGCGGCTGTCGAGGAACTGGCGGATCGCCGCCACGATGCGCGACCGCGTCTCGAACACCTTCCGCGACTCCGGGTTGACGATCAGGTCGAGGTACCGCTGCCGGTAGCGCACCTCGATGTCGGTCAGCCCGTGCCACTTCTCCGGCAGCGGCAGCAGGCACTTGACGAGCAGGACCAGCGACGACGCCCACAGCGTGAGCTCGTTCGTGCGCGTGCGGAACACGCGCCCCTCGACGCCGATGACGTCGCCGAAGTCGAGCCGCTGCGCGATGTCGAACCCGAGCTCGTCGATGCTGTCGGACCGGACGTACACCTGCACGCGGGTCCGTCCGTCCGAGATGACGAAGAAGCGCGCCTTGCCGAAGCTGCGCACGCCGAGGATGCGTCCGGCCACGCGATGAACGGGGCGCTCGGCCTCGAGCTGGTCGGCCGTCTGATGGCCGTACTGCTCGACGAGCGTCGTCACGTCGATCGTTCGATCGAACCGGTTGGGATACGGCGCGACACCCCGCTCGACGAGCTCCTGGAGCTTGGCCTGTCGCTGTGCAGCCTGTTCGCGTTCGTTCGCCATGTACGTGTCAATCCGCCGATGCCGGCCCGTCGGTCCGGCCGGCCTCGAGCTCGCGCCGTACCGCATCGAGCACGCCGTTGACGAAGCGGACGGCATCCTCGGAGCTGAAGCGGCGTGCCAGCTCGAGCGCCTCGTTGATGACCACCGCGGCCGGCGTTTCTGATTCGTGCCGCAGCTCCCAGATCGCCATGCGCAGCACGATTCGATCAACCACCGCCAGGCGATCGACCCGCCAGCGCCGGCTGTGCCGCTCGATACTGCGATCGAGCTCCTCGAGCTCGCCAATCGTGCCGAGGACCAGGCGCGATGCGAAGGCCGTGACATCCTCGCCGGCATCGGGCTGGTGCTCGGCGAAGTAGGCCTCGATGGCCGCCAGCGGCTGCGTGCGGCCGATCTCCCAGAGATAGAGGATCTGCAGGGCGGCCGCGCGGGCCCGCCCGCGCACGTGGGTCACGGCCGTGCCTCGAGGTCCTGGTAGAGCCGGGCCATCTCGAGTGCGGCACGCGCCGCCTCGCGCCCCTTGTTGGCGTCGCCGGGAACGGACCGGGCGATCGCTTCATCGGCGGTATTCGTCGTGAGCAGACCGAACGCCACCGGCACGCCGTGCTCCTGCGCGGCGCGCAGCATCCCGTGCGACGCGGCCTGCGCGATGTAGTCGAAGTGCGGCGTCTCGCCCCGGATCAGGCAGCCGAGGCAGACGATCGCATCGAAGCGGCGCGTGGCCGCGACCCGCGAGGCTGCCTGCGCGAGCTCGTACGCCCCCGGCACGGGAAAGCGCGTGACGGCGTCGCCCGCAAGTCCTTCGCTCGCGAGATACTCGCGGGCTCCCTGCTCGAGACCGTCGGTCACGAACGAGTGATACGTCGAGACGATGAGGGCGATGCGCATGGTCGAACGCGCAATTATAGCGAACGCCGGGTGCGGCCCCGCATGGCCCAGACCAGCGCGACGACGATCGCCAGGCCGGCACCCGCTGCATCAGCGAGCCAGTCGCCCAGCGACACCCAGCGGTTCGGCACGAACGCCTGATGCAGCTCGTCGCTGGCGCCGTAGGCCAGGGTGAGGAGCCAGGCGCGAAGCGCGCTGCCGGCAGTCACCCCGCGCCACTCGCCGCCGGCCATGGCGCGCAGGACCAGCAGCCCGAGCGTCGCGTACGCCGCGAAGTGCAGCGTCTTGTCCGAGACTTCCTCGGCCGCCGGCGGCAGCGTCGACATGCTCGACGCCACGAAGATCGCCGCCATGGCAGCGAGCGCGGGTCCCCAGAGTCGGACGAAGCGGAACCATCCGCCGCGCCCCGGTGCGGGCGGCTGTGAATCGCTCACGGCGCGACGAAGAACATCAGCCACCCGACGAGCAGCGCCCCGAGGACGAGCGCACCGAAGATCCGTGCCCCGATGGCCAGCTGCTCCGACGACTCCTCGCGAAGCAGCAGCGCAAAGACGACGGCGACGGCCGCCGCAAACAGGATCATCGTGCCCAGGTGCGACGTCATGCCGCCAGACGTCCCTTCAGGCCACGTGCCCGATCGAACACGTCGAGCGCCACGAGCGCATTGAGCAGGCCGGCCGCCATGAGGAAGGTATTGCCGTATTCGTAGGTGACGGCCACGACGTCGCCGGCGCCGGCACCCGCGACACCGGCGATGAGCCGCGGCAGCACGAGTCCCCACTGCGCGAGCGCGGCGAGGAACACGAGCCAGTCGGACAGCTGCAGCGGAAACAGTCGGCCGCCGAACGCCAGACCGATCGCGAACATCGCGGTGAGCGTGACGAAGAACACGGCCCCCCGTTTGAGGTCGCCGATGAGCACATGACCGGCGCCTGGAATCAGCCAGGCCAGGAGAAATGCAGGAAGTGCGCGGCTGGTGTCGAGGCCGGCCGCCGGCGGCCGGGAGGACGATTCACGCGCGGACACGGCGTCAGTCTACCCGATCGCGGGCGCCAGCCGGCGTCGCCACGACCACGAGCGCTGCGCCAATCGTCGCGCCGAGCGGCGCAGCCGTCACGGCGCGCCACACGCCTTCGATCGCCGCAAGCCCCGCGGCCTCGATCGCCCACATCATTCCCATGACGAGCGCTGCCCCGATGACGCCCATCGCCATTGCGCGGCGCGACCATCGCCGTCGCGCCCCGAGGGCGGCCACCGCGCCGAACGGGGCCGCCAGATACAGCCCGCTGCAGCGCGCACAGACCGGCCAGCTCGCGCCGCGCGTCGCGAACGACCGCGCGGGCTGCTGGTGACAGACGCGCCCGGCCACCGCGTACACGAGAGTGCCGGCCAGGCTCACCGGCGCATGGAGACGGTCGACGAGCGCGGCACCCAGCGAGGCGGGCCAGACGACGATGGCCGCTGCAACGACCCACGGCAGGATGCCGCTCCTCATCGGGGGGCCTCACGCGAGCGGCAGCGGACCGAACTGTCCCTCATAGCGGGCCTTGAACTCGGCCCACGTGTAGGCGTGACTCGTGCCGCCCAGATGCTCGAGGGCGTAGGCCGCCGCGACGCTGCCCATCCGCGCGCAGACGAGCGGCTCGGCGCCGCGCGCCAGCCCCTTCATGAAGCCCCCGCGGAACGCATCGCCGACGCCCGTCGGATCCTCGATCCGCGAGACGGGCGCCGCCGGCACCTCGAACGTCCCGGTCCGCGTCATCACCCGGCAGCCGCGTTCGCCGAGCGTGACGACGAGCATGCCCGCCCGCTCGAGCACGCCCGCCTCGTCGAGGCCGGTCTTCTGGCGCAGCAGCTCGAACTCGTAGTCGTTGCACACGACCATGAACGCGCCGGTAAGACCCGCCTCGAGCTCGGGACCCGACATGCGGGCGCACTGCTGCCCGGGATCGAAGATGTACCGGATGCCGAGCACGCGGCACTCTTCCGCATACTGCCGCATCGCGTCGGGATCGTTCGGCGAGATGATGGCGAGGTCAGCGGGCCCCGCCGTGCGGAACGACAGCTCACTGGCGTGCTCCATCGCACCCGAATAGAACGTCGCGATCTGGTTGTTGGCCTGATCGGTGTTGCAGAAGAACGACGCGGTGAACTTGCCGGGAATCTCGCGTACGAGCGACGTATCGATGCCGGCCGCCTCGAGCCAGCGGCGGTAGTCGTCGAAGTCCTGGCCCGCAGTGGCCATCAGGACGGGCCGCTCGCCGAGCAGCGCGAGCGTGTAGGCGATGTTCGGCGCACAGCCGCCGCGCCGCTTGTCCATCGAGTCGACGAGAAAGCTCAGGCTGACGCGCGAGAAGTGCTCGGGCAGCAGGTGCTCGGTGAACCTGCCCGGGAACGACATCAGGTAGTCCCAGGCAATCGATCCGGTAACGATGATGCGCATTCGTCTTTCTTCCTCGAGACGCTCCCTCGGGCGTCAGGGCAGGTACTTGCCGACGATCAGGTCGAGCCGCTCGCGTGTCGCCGCCGGGATGTGCTCGGGCCGCGTCATGATTGCGTTGGCCAGCGCGCGGGCGCACTCGCAGTCGCGCGCGATCGGCAGGCGCTCGACGGCACGGGCGAGCACCTGCTGCGCCATCCGGGCATTGGCCGTCAGCGCCTCGACAATCATCTCGACCGTGACCGAATCGTGATCCGGGTGCCAGCAGTCGTAGTCGGTGACGAGCGCGAGCGTGCTGTAGCAGATTTCCGCCTCACGCGCGAGCTTCGCTTCCTGCAGATTGGTCATGCCGATGATGTCGAAGCCCTGCGCCCGGTAGTAGTTCGACTCGGCGATGGTCGAAAACTGCGGCCCCTCCATGCACACGTAGGTCCCGCCGCGGTGCACGGTCGCTCCCGCGTCGACGGCCGACTCGTACATGACGTCGCTCAGCGGCCGGCAGAACGGGTGAGCGAAGCTGACGTGCGCGACGAGGCCGTTGCCGAAGAACGTGCTCGGGCGGCGGCTCGTCCGGTCGAAGAACTGATCCGGCACGACCAGGTCGGTCGGCTTCAGCTCCTCGCGCAGGCTGCCGACGGCACTCGCCGACAGAATCCACTCGACGCCGAGCATCTTGAAGCCGTAGATGTTGGCCCGGTAGTTCAGCTCCGACGGCTGGTACCGGTGACCGACGCCGTGCCTGGCCAGAAACGCCACGCGGCGTCCCCGCAGGGTCGCCAGCACATACGGCCCCGAGGGATCGCCGAACGGCGTGCTGAGCGTGATGTCTTCCCGATCCGAGAGCTCGGCCATGTCGTACAGGCCGCTGCCCCCGATGATGCCAATCTGTGCGGTTGCGGACATAAAGGTGTGTGGACGTGGACTGCGAAGCGAAGGGAATCGTTACGGCCGGCTCACCAGCGGCTCGACGTAACGCCTGCCCTCCTCCTCTCTGAGCACGCCGGCTGCCAGGGCCGGATCGTGCTCGAAGAAGATAACGTACTCCCCCCGGACGGCCTCCGGCAGCCAGCGCTGCTTGGCGGCAAGCGTCTCCATCGGATACAGGTCGTAGCCCATGATCCAGGGATCAGGCACGTGCGCAGCGGTCGGCACGAGGTCGGCCAGGTAGAGGCCCGTCTGCCCCTGCGAGTCGATGCGCACGATCTGGTGATGCGCCGTGTGGCCGCCCGTGCGCCACACGCTCACCCCCGGCAGCACCTCGCCATCGTCCTCGATGAACTCGACGAGCCCGGCTTTCTGCACCGGCACGTAGTTCTCGGGAAAGTAGCTCGCCCGGCTGCGTGCGTGCGGGTGCATCGCGTCGTCCCACTCGCCGCGCCGGATCAGGTGGCGCGCCGACGGAAACACCGGCCTGACGATACCGTCGACCACCGTCGTCAGGCCGCCGGCGTGATCGAAGTGCAGGTGCGTCATCAGCACTACGTCGATGTCGGCCGGGCCGAGCCCGAGCGCCGCCAGTGATCCCGGCAGGCCCGCGCCACGCTCGACCGCGTAGATGTCGACCAGCTTCGGCGGCAGTTTGTCGCCAATGCCCGCATCGACAAGCACATTCAGCCCGGCCGTGCGAATCAGCAGAGGCGTGACCGACATCGTGATGCGGTTGAGCTCGTCGCCCGGCGCCACGCGCGACCAGAGCGTCTTCGGCACGACGCCGAACATGGCGCCGCCGTCGAGCCGGAAGATGCCGTCACTCAGCGGTACGACTTCGATGTCCCCGATCTTCACTTTCATGACGATCACGCCTGGGTGCCGGGCGCGCGCTCGACGAGCTCGACGAGCACGCCCCGGGTACTCGACGGATGGACGAAGGCCACGCGCGTCCCGTGCGCGCCGATCCGGGGTGCGCGATCGATCAGCCGGACACCCGCCGC
>QGVF01000135.1 GCA_003242705.1 Acidobacteriota bacterium | reverse complement strand
CTCTAAATTTGTATAAAAGAAAGGGCCACCCCTGCCCCGGACCACCCGCCCGCCCCCCCGTCACCGCAGGTCGAGCCGATCGGTCCCATCCTGCAGACGACGCCGGCCAACCCGAGCGCGCTCGAGCAGCGGATTGCCGGAATGATTGCCGCCGCCTCCGAGAAGCTCAACGCGGTCAACGTCCGCGAGCTCACCCGCAGCCAGCACGCGCACTGGAGCCAGGCCCGCGACTTCATCCGCATGGCCAACGACGCGCTGCGCGTCCGCAACTACGTGTACGCCGAACAGCTCGCCACCAAGGCCAACCAGGTGGCGAACCTGCTGACGCGCAGCTGACGCCCGTCAGGGCGCGCCGGCGCTCGACAGCGGCTCGCTGTCTTCTGCGTCTTCTTCCGCTTCCGGATTTTCCTGCTGATTCTGATCGGGGCTGGTCCCGCCCGATCCCGCCGGCCCGCTCGAGAGGCCCGGCCGCGAGACAGGCGTCTGCGGCAGGGCGTCCTCGACCGGCTCATCGCCCCACCGTTCCTTGACGGCCACCCACTGCGACTCGAGCAGCGCGAGCGTCGGACGCGGATCACCGTCGGGCACCATCTCGGCGGCACGTTCGGGCAGCAGGACCTGCCGCATCAGGCGATCGAGATCGATCTGCAGCGCTTCGCCGCGCCGCCCGAGCGACTCGGCGCGCACCCACCCGGCCACCGCCGCGCCAATCGCGCGCGTCAGGTCGCCGACGCCGCGCGCGGCGGCCGCCAGCCAGTACGCCGCGGCCGTCGACGACGGGCGCGCTTCGAGCTCGGCCTCGGCGCGCGCGAGGATGCGCTGGTAGATCGGGCGCCGCGCCGGCTCGCTGCCCTGCTGCGCCTGCCGATCGAGCGAGCCTGCCCACCAGTCGAACAGCTGGTCGCGCTCGGCCGCATCGAGCAAATCGACATACGCAAACGCGAGCTCGAACTGCTCGGCTGCCGCGCTGAACCGGTGGTCGAAGCCGTGGGTCTCGTCGATGTAGAGCGCCGTGCCGAGCGCGAGCAGCAGCTCGACGCGCTGCCGCTCGTCGAGCGACTCGACGTCGACGGCCTTCATCGCCTGCCGCGCCGCCTCCATGTCGGCACTCTGCGAGAGCTGCCGGTACTTCTCGAGGTGCGCGCGGGCGGAGATGACGAGCGCCGCGGCCTCCAGTTCGGGATGCTTACGCGCCTCGGACGCCACGCGGATGGCGTCGTCGTACCGCCCTTCGTTGTAGTGCGCGCGGGCCTCCGAAAGCAGGTCGGCGGGCTTCGCCTGCGCCATCAGCGCCAGCGACAGGCAGCACACGATCAGGGCACGAATAAGCGTCATGGCGGTCAGCTCTGCAGTGTAGCGCGGTGCGTCAAAAGTTCATCGTGCGCGTGAAGGTAATTTCTACACACCCCGGCTGACCATCGAATTCCTGCAGTTGGATTCGGTACGAACCCGGCCTGCGGATTGGCAAGAAAGTTGAACGAAAGGGGGTCGTGAAGCGACGCGCCATTTCCCTCCCGCTGGTGCTCGTCAGCCTCGTGCCGGCCCTCGCGGGCGGGCAGGACATGCCGACGTTCTCGGCCGCGACCGAACGCGTGACGCTGTCGGTCACGGTCCGCAACAGCCGCGGGCGCCTCGTCCCGGACATGACCGAAGACGAGTTCATGCTGTTTGCCGACGGGCGGCGCCGCGCCATCACCAACTTCCAGCACGACTCGACGCCGATCAGCCTCGGCTTTCTCGTCGACTTCAGCGGCACGATGGACGTCGGTTCGCGGCGCGCCGCCGCGCGCGAGAACGTCCAGCACATGCTCGACCTGCTGCAGCCGGGCGTCGACCGCGCCGGGCTGTTCGTCTTCGACCGCGAACTGCGCGTCATCCAGCCGCTCGCCCCTGCGCCCGGCGACATCCTCGCGCAGCTCGACTCGGTCGAGCGCCCCTTCGGCGTGACGTCGCTCTTCGACGCGATCGCCGAAACCGGCCGCCGGCTCGCCGAAGCGTCGGGCCCGCGTCGCGCGGTCGTGGCGCTGACCGACGGCGCCGACAACGCGAGCGCCCTGTCGCCCGAGGAAGTCTCGGGGATCGCGAGCAGCATCGACGTCCCCGTCTACATCGTCATCGTGGTGTCGCCGTTCGACCGCGACGGGCGACGTCCACATCAGAGCCTGAACATCGATCAGCTGATTTCCGGCCAGCTCGGCAACCTCGCGCGCTGGACGGGCGGCGAGATCTTCGTGAGCCTTGGCGCCGAGCAGGCCGCACGCACGGCGCGCGAAATCGTGGGCGAATTACGGCAGCAGTACCTGATTGCCTTCGAGCCGGATCCGGCGCCGGGCTGGCACCCGATCGAGCTGCGGACGACGCGCCGCAACGTGAGCGTCCGCACGCGGAGCGGGTACTACGTCCGCGACTGACGGGCTCGATGGGCATCACCGTTCGAGGAGAGGAGTGGTTATGAGGAGAGCAGTCGTTACAGTAGCAGTCGCCGCGTTTGCGGTGGCGGGAACGTCGGCCTGTGCGACGCGCGGTTACGTGCGGACGCAGGTCGGCCAGGTCAACAGCAAGGTCGACTCGCTGAGCCAGGCGCTCGAGGAAACGCAGCAGCGGACGCAGGCCAACGAGCAGCGCATCAGCGAGGTCGACACGCGCGCCGGCGCCGCGCAGACGGCCGCCGACGCGGCCGGATCGGCGGCCAAGGAAGCCAACACCGTCGCGCTCGCCGCCGGCTCGCGCGCCGAGGCCGTCGAAAAGGCGGTCAACCGCATCGTCTACGAAGTCGTCCTGGCCGAAGACCAGGGCAACTTCCGCTTCGGCAGCGCCGAGCTGCCCGACGAGGCCAAGGCCCGCATCGACGAGCTGATCACCCAGATCAAGGCCGATCCGAAGGGACACTACTTCGAGATCGAGGGCCACACCGATAACGTCGGTCCGGCCGAGGTCAACAAGCGCATCGGGCTCGAGCGCGCCGAAGCGGTCAAGGCGTACCTCTACGAGCAGCACCAGATTCCGCTGCACCGGATGAACGTCATCAGCTACGGCGAGGAAAAGCCCGCGCAGCCGAACAACACGCGCGAGGGCCGCGCCGCGAACCGCCGCGTGGTGATCCGCGTGCTCGGCTAGCCGACGCGCGCACGCTGCCACGGGTCCGTCACGCGGACCCGCCCTGCCCAACGGCCCCTCTACGGGGCCGTTGGCTTTTCCGGCCGCTATCATTGGGCATGGTCACCTCGCGCCGCTGCGTCGCCCGATGATTACCGAGGATCAGTCGGCCGTCGTCGCCTTCCTGTCGGATCCATCGACGCACGACGGCGCACCCGTCGAGCGCATCGAGACGCACGCCTCGATTGTCTTCCTCGCCGGCGACCGCGCGCTGAAGCTCAAGCGTGCCGTCCGCTACGACTACCTCGACTTCTCCACCACCGAACGCCGCCGCCTGATGTGCGAGGCGGAAGTGCGCGTCAACCGACGGACGGCGCCGCAGCTGTACCACGGCGTCATCGCCGTCACGCGCGAGGCCGACGGGACGCTCGCGCTCGGGGGAACGGGCACGCCCGTCGACTGGGTCGTCGAGATGAGCCGCTTCGATCAGGAGGCGCTGTTCGATCGACAGGCGGCGCAGCGGCAGCTCGATCTGGCGCTGATGCGTCCGCTCGGCGTCGCCATTGCCCGCTTCCACGCGGCGGCCGAGCGGAGGCGCGATCAGGGCGGTGCGGCCGGCCTCGCGTGGGTCGTCGACGGCAACGACGCCGGACTCGCCGAGGAAGGGCGCGACATCTTCGACGCCGCCGAGCGCAGACGGGTGATGGCCGCAACGCGCGAGTCGCTCGAGCAGCACCACGACCTGCTTGAGTCGCGCCGCCTCGACGGCTTCGTCCGCGAGTGCCACGGCGACCTCCACCTGCGCAACATCGTCGTCATCGACGGGCAGCCGACGCTGTTCGACGCGATCGAGTTCAACGATGCCATCGCCTGCATCGACGTGCTCTACGATCTGGCGTTCCTGCTGATGGACCTCGAGCACCGGGAGCTGACCGCGCACGCCAACGCGGTGCTGAACGGCTATCTCGGCGTCGGCCACGACCTCGACGGCCTGGCGCTGCTGCCGCTGTTCCTTTCGTGCCGCGCGGCGGTCCGCGCCAAGACCGGCGCGACAGCTGCGCGCCTGGCGTCGGATCCCGCGCAGCGCGCCGACCAGCAGGACGCCGCGCGTGGCTACCTCGCGATGGCCGGACGGCTGATCGCACCGCCGCGCGCCTGCCTCGTGGCGGTCGGCGGCCTGTCGGGCACGGGCAAGTCGACGATTGCGCGCGCGCTTGCGCCGGTGCTGGGCCCGGTACCCGGAGCGGTAATCTTCCGCAGCGACGAGATCCGCAAGGAACTGTTCGGCGTCGATCCCCTGGAACGGCTGGGCCCCGAGGCGTACACGGCCGACGTCACCGAACGCGTCTACGCTGAAGCCCTCGCCCGCGCGCAGCGCGTCGTCCGCGCCGGGCATGCCGCCGTTGTCGATGCCGTCTTCGGTCGTCCCGAGCAGCGCGTATCCATCGAACGCGCCGCACGTGAGGCGGGCGTGCCGTTTGCGGGCATCTGGCTCGACGCGCCCGCCGCCGTGCTCGAAGCCCGCATCGGTGCGCGCCGCGGCGACGTGTCGGACGCCGACGTTTCGGTGGTGCGACAGCAGCTGGCGCGCGATCCGGGACCAGTCACGTGGGCGCGCGTCGACGCGTCGGGGCAGCCGACCGACGTGGCGCGCGAGGCGCGGAATCGTCTCGCGTCCACGCTCGGCGACGCGGTGCGATGAACCATCGGCGACGCGGTCCGACGAACACCGGGGACGCGGTGCGCTGACCGCGCACTGTTGCGCAACTGGACGGCCTTCACGGCCCTCCCGTCTCCGGCGCGCAGCGTCGGGCCACAATAGAGAGCGAACGGACGCCCGGGCATCTCAGGACAGCGCGCGAAAGGAGCACGGCACGGTGCGACTCGCGGTCATGGCCGTCGACTTCGACGGCACCATCGCCCATCACGACGTGATGGATCCGGACATCCGGCCGGCCATCGCCGCGGCGCGGCATGCCGGCATCCGCGTCCTGCTCGTGACGGGCCGGATTCTCGGCGACCTGCGCCGCGTGGCCGGCAACCTGCACTTCGTCGATGCCGTCGTGGCCGAAAACGGCGCGGTGCTTCACTTCCCCGACACCGGCCACACGTCGCTGCTCGCGCCGCCGATTCACGAGGGGTTCGTCCGCGAGCTCGAACGGAGCGGCATCCACTTCGCGCGCGGACGGTCGATCATCGACGCCTCGGCCGAGGACGCGCATCGGCTGCTCGAGGTGATTCGCCGGCTCGAACTGCCGCTCGTGCTCGCCTTCAATGGGGGCCGCGTGATGGTGCTGCCGCAGGGCGTGAGCAAGGCGAGCGGCCTGCGCAGCACGCTCGACACGCTGCGGATCTCGCCGCGCAACATGCTCGCGCTTGGCGACGCCGAGAACGACCACGAGATGCTCCGCCTGGCCGAAGTCGGCGTAGCGGTGGCCTGGGGCAGCCAGGCCCTGTGTGATGTAGCCGACATCGTGCTCGAGGGCACGGGACCGGCCGCCGTGTCGGCCTACATCCGGCAGCTTGCCGACACGTGCCGGCTGCCCGCCCCCCGCCGCGCCCGCCGGCGCCTGATGCTCGGCTACACAGAGGATGGCGAGGAATTCTCGCTGGCCGTGCTCGGCCGCAACGTGCTCGTGGCGGGCGACGCGCGGTCCGGCAAGTCGTGGACGGCGGGACTGCTCTGCGAGCAGCTCATCCTGTACGGCTACTGTGTGTGCGTCATCGATCCTGAGGGCGACTACCGTACGCTCGAGGCGCTGCCGGGCGTCATCGTGCTCGGCGGCGACGACCCGCCGCCGACGCCGCGCGAGCTGCTGCGGGCGCTGCGCTACCCCGATCGCAGCGTGGTCATCGACCTCTCGAAGCGCACGCACGACGAGAAGATGGACTTCATCCACGCCGTCCTGCCGGCGCTCAACGAAATCCGCCAGCGCACGGGCCTGCCGCACCGCATCGTGCTCGACGAGGCGCACTACTTCCTCGAGGGGCACAACGGCATGAACCTGCTCGACCTCGAGCAGAACGGCTACACCGTGGTCACCTACTGGGCGTCGCGGCTGCCGAAGGCGCTGCTCGACGCAACCGAGGTGATGATCGTCACGCGGCAGTCGAACCCGACCGAAATCGAGATGCTGCGCGAGCGCTGCACCCACTGCGAGGGCGTCGATCCGGCGCGCTGGGCGATCCTCGAGAACCTGCGGTCGGGCCAGGCGGTGGCGCTGCCGGTCACCGCCGAGGCGGCCGGCGACCTGCGGCTGTTCACCGTGGCGCCGCGGCTCACGCCGCACGTCAGGCACCGCGAGAAGTACATCGACGTGCCGGTGGCCGAACGGCAGGCGTTCGTCTTCACGGACGGCCGCCGGGCGCGCACGCTCCGCCAGTTCGTCGAGGTGCTCGAAGCCGCGTCCGACACCTGCTTCGACGGGCATCTGCGGCGGAAGGACTTCTCGCGCTGGCTGGCCGACGTCTTCGGCGACTATCCGCTTGCCACGCAGGTCGGCGCCCTCGAGGCGCAGTACGCCGCAAAGCCGTCGCAGGACGCGATTCCCGAGATCGTGGCGGCGATCCGGAGCCGGTACGAGCTGATCGAGGAGGATCCGTTCGCCCGGCCCGGCCACGAGCGGGCGGGCGGCTGACTCCGGTCCGTCGCAACGCGCCGCCGCTTCGCGCGTCGCCCGAAGTGTGGTAGGATTGCCCGGTTGTCGCGTTGCGAATCGGCCCGACCGGTGCGCAACGGCCCGCCACAAGAGCCGGCGTAGCTCAGTCGGTAGAGCAGCTGATTCGTAATCAGCAGGTCACCAGTTCAAGTCTGGTCGCCGGCTCCAGAAATGCCTAGAAAAATCAGCGATTCTGTCAGACGCCCCAGCGCCGAGCGGCCGGTTTGACCCACAATCTGACCCACTAGCCGTTCAGAATCCCATCCATGACGCGAGCGGCCTTGCTCGCCGTCTCGCGCTGCAGGTGGCTGTGTTGACGCTCACCGAAAACTGACCATCTGTGCTCGGTGAAAATTGACCAGGGCAGGACGCCGACGGACGGGCCCGCCGGCGGTGATTCTACTCCGGTCAGCTCGGGTCGGTGGTCTCCTCCTGCGATTTGAGCCGGGCCTGCTCGCGGGCCTTGATGCGCGTCTTGGCCGTGTGGCTGCTGTGGCGGAAGCGATAGGACTCGTTGCCCGTCTCGACGATGTGGCAATGATGCGTCAGGCGGTCGAGCAGCGCGGTGGTCATCTTGGGATCCCCGAAGACGCTGGCCCACTCGGCGAAGACCAGATTCGTCGTGATGATCACGCTGGTGTGCTCGTACAGCTTCGACAGCAAGTGAAAGAGCAGTGCGCCACCCGACTGGGAAAACGGCAGGTAGCCCAGTTCGTCGAGGATCACGAGGTCCAGGTGCGCCAGTTGGTGCGCAAGGCGCCCGGCGCGTCCACTGGCCTTCTCCTGTTCGAGCGTGTTGACGAGCTCGACCGTCGAGTAGAAGCGCACGCGCTTGTTGTGCTGCGTGACGGCTTCGATGCCGAGCGCGGTCGCCAGATGCGTCTTCCCGGTCCCGGTGCCGCCGATGAGGACGATGTTCTCGGCCTGCTCGGTGAAGGTCGTGGTGGCAAAGCTCGTGATCTGCCGGCGATCGACCTTCGCCTGGTCGAAATCGAAGCCGGCGAGATCGCGGTGGATTGGGAAACGCGCCACGTGCATCTGGTAGCGGATCGAGCGCGTGGCCCGATCGGTCGCTTCGGCGTGCACGAGTTGGGTGAGCAGAGCGGTCGATGACGCCATCCCCGGGTGGCCCTGCTCGAGGCCCTCGGCGACACAGGCCGCCATGCCGTACAGGCGCAGGCGCTTGAGGTCAGCGACGAGATCAGCCACGGGCCACCTCCTCGTCGGTGTGCAGCGTGTCGTAGCGATGCGGATCGGCCAGCGGCGCCGTCGTGACCGTCAGCGCCGTCGCGACCGACGGGGGCGGCGGGCCGTCCGTCAGCCGCGCGAGGACGTTGAGCACGTGCGCGGCACTGGGCCGACCACTCTCGAGCACCAGCTCAGCGGCGACAAGCACGGCGTCCAGCCCGTGCGTCGGGACGGCCATCAGCACGCGGGCCATGACCTTGTCGCCCCCCTCGTGTCGGAGCAGGGCGCGGCGCAGCCGCTGCAGCGGCTCGGGCAGGTCCGCAAAGGGCGCGCCGTTGCGCAAGGCGCCGGGCTTGCGCTCGACGAGCGGGAGATAGTGCCGCCAGTCGTACACCACGTGGCCGCGACCGACGGCGCGGGCGTGGTCGGCGACCACGGCCTGATCGGCGACCACCACGACGCGTTCGGGATACAGCCGCACGCTCACGCGATGCCCGGCCCACGTGCACGGCACCGAGTAGCGGTTGCGCGCGACCGCCACCAGACTGGTGCTCGACACGCGGGCCGGCAGTTCGACGTAGCCGTCAAACGGCGTGGGCATCGGCAGCAGGTGTGGGCGCTCCTGCATCCACGCCTCGCGGATGGTCACGCCGGCCAGATCCGGGTGCGGCGCGTCCCACGCCGCCACGCACGCGGTCGCCAGCCAGGCATTGAGCTCGGCGAAGCTCTCGAAGCGCTGCGTCTGGGCCTCCTGCCAGATCCGGCGGCGCGCGTCCTGCACGCCCTTCTCGACGCGCCCCTTCTCCCAGCCGGAGGCGACATTGCAGAAGTCCGGCTCGAAGAGGTAGTGCGCGGTCATCGCGGCAAAGCGCGCGTTGACCACCCGCCCCCGGTCTTTGCGCGGCGTGCGATCGACCGCCGTCTTCATGTTGTCGTAGATGCCGCGCCCGGCCACCCCGCCCAGGCCGATCAGGCAGCGGGTGTGCGCATCAAAGAGCATCTCGTGGCCCTGGCTCGGATAGCCCACCAGCCAGAAGGCCCGTGACGCACACAGCTTCATATGCGCCAGCTGCACCTTCCACCGGACCCCGCCGATGACGAGGCCCTCTTCGCTCCAGTCGAATTGGAAGGCTTCGCCCCAGGCGAAACTCAGGGGCACGTAGGCCGCCCGCGCAGCGACCGCCCCCTGGTCGGCCCGCCAGGCGCGGATGCATTCCGTGACGCGGCCGTAGCTGCCGGCGAAGCCTTGCGCCTGCACCTGCGCATAGAGCTTCCGCGCGGTGCGCCGCTCACGGCGGGGCCGGCGCGCATCGGCCGCCAACGCCTCGCGCAGCCAGGTCTCGTACGGGCCGATCTTCTTGGGGCCCGCCGGCCGCCGGTACTTCATCTCGCTGCGGACCGGCTCCCGCAGCCAGCCCTTGATCGTGTTTCTCGACAAGCTGGTCCGGCGCGCGATCTCACTGATCGACAGGCCGTCCCGCAACCGCATCCTGCGGACTTTCGCGTACATCGCCATGGTGTGCACCTCATCATCCCAACAGGCCTTACCCCTGTCGGGACGCTCAGGACACCCTGGTCAATTCTCAGCGAGCAGAACCGCGGTTCCCTGGTCAGTTTTCAACGAGCGGCAACAACGCACGGGGTTTGGGGGACCACTGCTCCCGCATCTGTGGTCCCCCCTCCTGTTCTTCGCTTTCGTGCATTTGAAGGCGTCCAGGAAGGAGGAGAGAGCGCATTTCGCAGACCTGCTCCGCGAGGTTC
>QGVF01000134.1 GCA_003242705.1 Acidobacteriota bacterium | reverse complement strand
GTTCGTTCGCCCGCCGTGTCCCCAGACGCGCGTCAGGTCGAACGGTCGATCCGGCGGCGTCGCATACGGCTGTTCTTCCGTCGAGAGGTAATACGACGGCGGCCGCTCGCCGCGCGCCCGCCGCTCACGAGCTTCCCACGGCGTGACGTGCGTCCAGAACTGCGACCGATCGGCGAGCCTGTCGCCGGCGTCGAGCATCAGCACGTCGATGCCCTGACGCGTCAGGTTCCAGGCCGCCATGCCGCCCGACGCGCCGCTGCCGATGACAATGACGGGATAGACGCGGGGAGAAGCGATGATCTGCATGAGCCCGCGAGTGTTATAGCACCTCGGCACCCGCGCGCTTCATCTCCTCGAACGCGGCCCGGGTCGTCTCAGGGGCGATGCCCGCCACGGCGTCCTCGATCACGATCACCTGCAGGCCCTCGGCTCGGGCGTCGAGCACCGAGGCACGCACGCAGTAGTCGGTCGCCAGTCCACCCACGAAAAGCCGGCGGACGCCGCGCGCACGGAGATCATCGATGAACGAGCCGTTCTCCGTCGTCCCTTCGAATACCGAATAGCCGTCGTCGTCGCGGCTCTGTCCCTTCGTGACGACGATGGTGTCCGGGGGCAGGCGCAGATCGGGATGAAACGCCGCACCGGTGCTGCCGGCGACGCAATGCACCGGCCAGCGTCCGCCGTGGTCGGCGAAGTGCCGCGTATCGATCGGGTGCCAGTCGCGTGAGGCGTACACGGGCCGTCTCACCGCCACGAACCGTTCGATTGCCCTGTTGAGCACCGGAATTGTCCGGTCACCATCCGGCACGGCCAGCGCGCCGCCAGGGCAGAAGTCGTTCTGCACGTCGACGATGAGCAGCGCCGCATCCGACAAGTCGTCGGGCAGGCTGAGGTCATCGGGGCGCGTCGACGCGGCGACGCGCGATCGGACCTGACCGTGCCGCTCCTGAAGCCGCGGGCTGACCTCCACCGGATACGGCGGAGCGGCCGGGGCGAGGGCCCGCACGTGGGGCGGCAACGCCGCGATGGCCGCAAGCGCGCGGGCCCGGATCGTCCCGAGCGAGTCGAGCCCGGCCCCGGTCCGTCGTCCGTCCTTCATGACGCACTCGAGCAGCGGCGTGCCGTCGAGCTTCTCGTCGGCGGTGCCAATCACGTCGCCCAGGAAGCTGCCGTCGGCCGCCAGACGCCGGAACACCTGCTTCCGTCCGGGAAGGATCGGCTTGTCGAGCGACAGTTTCGTCCGGCCGCGTCCTTCGTACTCCGCGAGTTTGTACACGATGTCGAGAGCGGGCGCGTCTTCCGACACCATGAGACTCGTCCCGATGCCGAACGCGTCGATCGGTGCACCGCCCTCGATCAGGGCTGCAACTTGTTCTTCATCGAGGCCGCCGCTCGCGAAAATTCTCACGTTGGTCAGACCGGCTTCGTCGAGCATCCGTCGCGCGTCGCGCGCGAGCGACGAGAGATCGCCCGAGTCGAGCCGGACAGCGCCAATGCGCACCGGATCGTCGGGGCGGGTGGCGAGCTCGATGACCTTCCGCACGCCTTCGAGCGTGTCGTAGGTGTCGACGAGCAGCGTCGTGCCCGGAAACCGGCGCGCGAAGTGCTCGAAGGCGCCTTCTTCCGTATCGTGCGCCTGCACGTAGCTGTGCGCCATGGTGCCGACCGGCGGGATGCCGTACCGCTGCGCGGCCAGCACATTGGACGTGCCCGCGAGCCCGGCAATCCAGGCCGCGCGTGCGCCGCGGACCGCGGCGTCCATGCCGTGAGCGCGGCGCGCGCCGAAGTCGACGACGCTGCGGCCGTCGGCTGCCGTGTAGAGACGCGCGGCCTTCGAGGCGATGGCGGTCTCGACCGTGATGAGGTTCATCACCAGCGTCTCGACGTACTGCGCCTGGGGCAGCGGTGCGACGACTTCGATCAGCGGCTCGTTGGCGAAGACCGGCGTCCCCTCTGGCACGGCGTACACGTCGCCGGAGAAGCGGAACGAGCGGAGCCAGTCGAACAGCTGATCCGAGAACAGGCCCAGCGAGCGCAGGTACTCGATATCGTCGTCGCCGAAGCGGAGCGATTCGAGCCGCGCGAGCACGGCATCGAGGCCGCACGCGACGAGGTAATTGCGTGTCTTCGGCAGACGGCGGACGAACAGCGAGAAAACGGCCGTCCCCGACATCCCATGGTCGAGGTACGCCTGAGCCATCGTCAGCTGGTAGAGGTCGGTGAACAGTGACATGTGGGTTCTTTCCGCGCGTCAGGCTCACTCCTCGTCGCGCGGCGTGCAGGGCGAACTTGAAGCCCGGCCGAATCGAGCGCCGTCGGCGCTCCCGATCGGAGCCGCCGCCGCGCAGTGCGCAGGAGTGGGGAAGTCGTCAGAGAGGAATAGTACGTCAGCGGGCGGTGGCGGGACGGGTAGGCTGTGCGCGCGGAATGCAGCGCGGCCCGGCCGCTGACGACCGGGCCGCCGGGACGTGTCCCGGGGTGGAGGGACGTCAGTCGTTCCTGATCTGGTCGACGATCGCCGCGCCGCCACCGCCTATCGCGGCGCCGATGAGCGCGCCCTTCCTGCCACCGATGAGGGCGCCGATGCCGGCTCCGGCACCCGCTGAACCCCCAATGACCATCAGGCGCTTGCCGGTCGACGGTTTCCTGGAGACGGTTTGCGCGCCGTGCGCGGCCGTGGTGGTGCGCTGCGGCCCGGGCGTGTCGACTCTCGTGGTCGCGGCCGACGGGGCCGGGTAGTACACCGCCGGCGCGGCGGCGACGGTCGTCGGAGCGTACGCCGGCGCCGTCGCAGGTGCCGCTGGCGGCACGGCTGCTCCCGGAACCGTCCAGAGCCGCGCCGCGCCCACTTCCTCCGCGTCGTGCGGCGCCGCCTGAACGCACTCGACGACGACGGGCTGGGCAGCGCTGGCGGGCCGGTGCACGACGGCCTGCTGCGCCGGACCGCACTGCACGCTGACGTCGCGCGCCGCGCCGTCGTCGGCGCCGCTGCCGTGCGTCAGGACGACCGCAAGCGCGCTGATCGCCACGACGACAGCGAGGATGACTCCGATGCGGTTCTGCGAAGACATGACACACGCTCCTTCCGGGTGTTCGGGAGGGGGCACCTCATAGCTGATCAACTTGTGTGCCAGCCGCTGATCCGGGTGCGTGGTCGGCGAACCCGCACCGACTGACCGACTGTCGCTTCCACAGGACGGTCGCTTGTCTCTGCCCCCGGACGAATGGTGCGTCGGGCGCAGCGATCGCTGCACGGCGCGGCCACCGAGGCCTTACCATGTGCGTGTTCCAGACAGCGAGGTGTCCCCATGATCCGACTGCCGGTCCGGGTGTCGCGACTGCTGTGGTGCGCTGCTGCGCTCTCCGCTGCTGTCGGCGTGGCTGCCGCTACGCTGGCGGCGCGTGTGGCGCAGGCCCGCGACTCGAGTGCGATTCGCTTCGAGACGCGACAGCTCAACGAGCACTTCTGGGGCGAAGGGGCCGCGGTGGCCGACATCAATCGCGACGCGCGCCTCGACATCGTGTCGGGCCCGTTCTGGTACGAAGGGCCCTCGTTCCGCACGCGTCACGAATACGCCCCGGCCACGCAGTCGTTCGAGCGGCAGGAAGCCGACGGCAGCGTGACGGTCGTGCCCGGCTTCGAGGGCGCGCTGGGCACGCGCAACGCCTACTCCGAGAACTTCCTCACCTTCACCTACGACTTCAACGGCGACAGCTGGCCCGACATCCTGGTTATCGGCTATCCGGGGCGCGAAGCTTACTGGTACGAGAACCCGCGCGGGGCGGGACTTGCCGGCGGCGGGCACTGGCCACGGCACGTGCTCTACCACAGCGTCGACAACGAATCGCCGGCGTTCGTCGACATTACCGGTGACGGTCGTCCCGAGCTCGTCTGCAATTCCGAGGGCTACTTCGGCTATGCCGAGCAGACGTCGGCCGATCCCGCCGAGCCGTGGACGTTCCGTGCGATTTCGCCGAAGGGTGAATGGGGGCGCTTCACGCACGGCCTCGGCGTGGGCGACATCGACGGCGACGGGCGCGCCGACATCATCGAAGCCAACGGCTGGTGGCAGCAGCCGGCCTCGCTCGAGGGCGCGCCGACCTGGACGTTCCACCCGGCGGAGTTCGGGCCCGGCGCGCAGTTCTATGCGTTCGATGTCGACGGCGACGGCCTGAACGACGTGGTCGGCAGCCTCGACGCCCACAACTGGGGGCTTGCCTGGCACCAGCAGGTGCGGGCGGCGAGCGGTGAGATTACCTTCCGGCGACACCTC
This sequence comes from Acidobacteriota bacterium, assembly GCA_003242705.1. Taxonomy (GTDB): domain Bacteria; phylum Acidobacteriota; class Vicinamibacteria; order Vicinamibacterales; family SCN-69-37; genus SCN-69-37. The sequence continues at coordinate 5,467 of QGVF01000134.1, read as the reverse complement.
ATCGTGGGATCACGGCCCGAGGAGAGTCCCTACGGCGTGGCCTTCTCGCAGCCGCACGCCATCGCCGTCGCCGACATGAACCGCGACGGCCTGCCGGACATCGTCACGGGCAAGCGGTTCTGGGCGCACGGCTCGGACGGCGATCCCGAGCCGAATGCGCCGGCGGTCGTCTACTGGTTCGAACTGGTCCGCCGCGAGGGCGAAGTCGAGTTCGTCCCGCACCTGGTCGACGACAACTCCGGTGTCGGCACGCAGGTCGTGGCTGCCGACGCGACGGGCGACGGGCTGCCCGACATCGTCGTCGGCAATAAGAAGGGGACGTTCGTCCACGTGCAGCAGCGAGCGCCGGCGCCATCCACGGCGGGCGCGTCCAGCGGCAACCGCCGCGTCGTGTTCGAGGGGTTGCGACCCGACGAGGCGGTGCGTGCCATGACGCTGCCGGATGGCTTCCGCGCTCAGGTGTTTGCCGCCGAACCGGATGTGCGCCAGCCGATTGCGTTCGCGATCGACGACCGCGGCCGGTTGTGGGTCGCCGAGGCGTACGCCTATCCGGTGCGACAGCCCGACGGACAGGGACGCGATCGCATCCTGGTCTTCGAGGACACCGATCTCGACGGGCGATTCGATCGCCGTACCGTCTTTGCCGACGACCTGAACCTCGTGAGCGGCATCGAGGTCGGCTTCGGCGGCGTGTGGGTCGGCGCCGCGCCGTACCTGCTGTTCATCCCGCTCGAAGACGGCGACGAGCCGCGTCCGGCAGGCCCGCCGCGGGTGCTGCTCGATGGCTGGGGCTACGAAGACACGCACGAGACGCTCAACACCTTCACCTGGGGACCCGACGGCTGGCTGTACGGTCTGCACGGCGTCTTCACGCACAGCGCGGTCGGCAGGCCCGGGACGCCCGAAGCTGAACGCGTCCGTCTCAACGCCGGCGTCTGGCGCTATCACCCGGTGCGGCACGAGTTCGAAGTCTTTTCCGAGGGAACGAGCAATCCATGGGGGCTCGATTTCGATCAGCACGGCCACGCCATTGCCGTCGCGTGCGTCATTCCCCACTTGTGGCACATGGTGCAGGGCGGACGGTACCAGCGGCAGGCCGGGCAGCACTTCAACGAGCACCACTACGACGACCTGAAGACGATTGGCGATCACCTGCACTACGCCGGCAGCAATCCCTGGGCGGGCATCGCGCAGAGCGGCAGTGTCGGCGGCGGGCACGCGCACGCCGGACTGATGATCTACCAGGGCACCAGCTGGCCCGGGCAGTACCGCGGGCAGGTGTTCATGAACAACATCCACGGCGCGCGCATCAACGTCGATCTGCTCGAGCGCCAGGGCAGTGGATTCGTCGGTCGACACGGGCCCGACTTCATCACCTTCAACGATCGGGCCTCGCAGATTATCAACCTGCAGTACGACCACGATGGGTCGGTCTACCTGATCGACTGGTACGACCACGAGCAGTGCCACGTCACCGATCCCGACATTCCGGATCGCGGTAACGGTCGCATCTACAAGGTCGCCTACGGCAACACGACCGCCACGCGCGTCAATCTTCAGGCCGAACCGGACGACGTGCTGGTCGACGCACAGTTGAGCCGGAACGAATGGCGCGTGCGCCACGCGCGCCGGCTGCTTCAGGAACGCGCGTCGGCCGGCACGCTCGACAGCGGAACGATTCCGCGCCTGCGGCGGCTGGCACGGCTCGATACGGGCGATGTGCGCATTCCCGACGGCGACTCATTCCGCACGCCGGAATCCACCGCGGCGCGCCTGCGCCTGATGTGGGCGCTGCACGTGACCGGCGCGCTGACCGCGAACGATCTGCTTACCCTGCTCGGCGACGATGACGAGCAGGTGCGTGCGTGGGCGGTGCAGCTGGCGGCCGAAGGCGGCACGCCACCCGCTGCGATCGCGGCTCGTTTCGCGGAGCTGGCCGTGAGCGAGTCGTCGCCGGTGGTGCAGCTCTACCTTGCCAGTGCCGCGCAGCGCATGGAGCACGGGGCGCGCTGGCCAGTCGTCGAGGCGCTCGCCTCTCGTGTCCCGGCCGACGATCACAACCTGCCGCTGATGACCTGGTTTGCGGCCGAGCCGCTGGTCGTCGACGATCCGGCTCGTGCCCTCACCCTGGCCACGTCGTCGTCGGCGCCGCGGATGCTCGAGTTCACCGCCCGCCGTGCGGCGGCCCTGGGTGATCCCGCTGTGATGGATCTGCTCGTCGAGCGGCTCGAAGCCGCCGACGACAGCACGGCGCTGGCGCTGCTCACCGGCATGAACGCCGGCCTGGCGGGGTTCCGCGGTCTGTCGATGCCGGCGGGCTGGGCCGGGCTCGAGACGCGCTTCGAGGAGAGCCGCGACCTGCGCCTGCGGGCCGAAGCGCAGGGGGTGGCGATGGCGTTCGGCAGTCCGCGGGCTCTGGCGGCCGCGCGTCGCACCTTCGCCGAGGCGCGCATGTCGCCCGACAGCCGGCTGCGCGCGCTCGACGTGCTCCTGGCCGTTCGTGACCCCGACCTGCCGCCGCACCTGTTCGCGTCGCTCGAGAGCCGTCACCTGCGCGCCGCCGCCATCCGCGGCCTGGCGTCGTATGCCGAGCCGGCGACGCCGGAGCGACTGCTTCAGTTGTATCCGGCGCTCACCGGCCCGGAACGACGCGACGCGCTGCTGACCCTGGCGGCACGTCCGGAGTGGGCGCGACGACTGGTCGAGGCCGTTCGCGCCGGGCGCGTGGCAGCGTCGGAGATCGGCGCCGACGTCGCGCGGCAGATCCTGGCGCTTGGCGACCCCGAGCTGTCGGCGGATTTCGAATCGGCCTGGGGTGTGCTCCGGCCCGGCCGGTCCGAAATTGCGGCAGCCACGACGCGGCTGCGCGCGCTCGTCGAGGACGAGACGCTGCCGGCCCCGAATCCGTCGCGAGGCCGCGTCCTTTACGACCAGACCTGTGGCACCTGTCACCGGCTGTTCGGCGAGGGGGGTGACATCGGGCCCGATCTGACCGGATCGAATCGGACGGACCTCGATTACCTGCTGCGGAACATCCTCGATCCGAACGCCGAAATTCCCAACATTTATCGCGCCGCGACGATCGAGCTCGCCGACGGTCGCGTGATTGCGGGCATGATCGCCGGCGAGACGCCGTCGCTCGTGACGCTCCGGACGACGAACGAGGTCGTGCCGATCTCGCGCAGCGAGATTCGCACCCTGACGCAGGCCGATGTGTCGATGATGCCGGAGGGGCTGTTGAATCCGCTCAGCGACCCGCAGATTCGGGACCTGATTGCCTATCTGCGCAGTCCGCGACAGGTGCCGCGGGCGGACTAGGGAGTATGCGGGCCCGGCGGCGACGGCCGGGCCCGTCGGTTCCGTGCGGCGCGGCGACCGCTCAGATGTACATGGGCCGGCGTTGCGACAGTCGCATCCAGCCGCGCACGATCCGGTAAATGAACCAGATCGTCACCAGACCGAGCGGCAGCCAGACGATGAGGATGCCGAGCCCGAGCGTGATGGCCACGAAGCCGAAACAGAGCACCACCCACAGCAGACCGAACCAGAAGGTGCGGATCTGCCAGCGGAAGTGCGATTCGATCCACGTTCCCCTCGCCTCGCCGCGCTTCACGTAGTTGAGGATGACGGCAAGAATCGACGGCCAGCCCGTGAGGAACGCGCCAATCACCGTCGCCGTCGTCACCAGGCCGGTGACGAGGCTGAAGGCGTGCAGCGCGTAGATCAGCGTCGTCCAGTTGACGAGCGAGCTCGAAACCGGCGTCGCCGGGGCGCTCGACGTCGCAGCATACGGCGTGCTCATGTGTCGAAGAACCCTCCGCCAGCCATTTTGTTTCAGACGGCGTCTCACGAACAGGCCGGCCGGGGCGGGATGCGGCGACCGATCACGAGTTCCGCTCGTCGCCTGCAGTTCCGGCCAGGACTGTTGCCCGACGTGGACGTCTGGACCTGCCGGCTGGCCGCCTCGGGCCGGAGCCCAGGGGCGGCACGACGGGCACGTGCTTTGCTAACTTCGATCGTATGGAAACGTTCCCGTGGCTCGGCGTGACGAGTCGACAGGCGTTCCAGTTCTTCTTTGAACACCTGCGGGACGTCATCAACGACACCGGCGCGCCGACGGACGAGCTGCTCTACAACGCGAGTGTGCTGGCGCACTTCGCCACCACCTCCACGTCGTCGAAGGACACCTTCCCGGCGACGCCGGCGAGCCTTACGACGGTCTTCGACCTGTTCGTGATGGATCGCAGCCTCACGAACGATCCCGCGGTGATGGAGGCCGCGGCGGCGCAGTGCCTGCTGCTCACGGGGTTCTTCTTCGACCAGCAGAAGCGGCGGCACGCCGTGAACTGGTATGCCGACCTCGGCAGCGCGTTCTTCGCCCGCGCTGCCTCGACGGGTCGCGACCCGGCCCGTGCCCGGCTCATGGACACCATGTCGCGCCGGTTCCAGTTCTGGCGCCTCCACCAGCACCGCCTCGCACGTGAGCTGCGCGAAGAGGCGAGGTTCGGCGCCTACGGGATCCGGCCCGACGGCGGATCCGATCCGTCCGGACGGTAGGTCCGCCGGCCGCGCACGGCGCGAGGTCCCCGTCGGTCGCCCCGGCTTTGCCTGCCGGGCTCCAGCCATCGATTTCCGGTGTCTAAGTACCGTACCGGCCCCGTTACGTCTGTTGGCACGACTCCCGAGGGCGCCGTCTGCCGACCGCGCTGCCCGTCGGATTCAGGCGGGGGCGTACTATCGAGAGAGGGGACGTACGCGAGGCATGAGGGCTCTTCGCCGGCTCACCGGTCTGCTCGCCGCATGGGGGCTGGTGTGTGTCGTCGCGCCATCGACGGCACTCGCGCAGGAAACGGCGCCGCTCGAACCGACGCTCGCCTTCGTCAACGTCAACCTCGTCACGATGGTCGACGACCAGGTGCGTCGCGACCACGTGGTCCTCGTCCGCCGCGATCGGATCGTTGCCGTCGGTGCCCGCAACCAGGTGCCGGTTCCGGCCGACGCCATCGTCATCGATGGGCACGGCGGCTACCTGATCCCCGGTCTGACCGACGCACACGTACACCTCGATGGTGACGGCACGAGGCGCGGTACGTCGCGTGGGGCGTTCGGCGACGGGCCGCTGTATCTCGCCCACGGTGTCACGACCGTAATCAACCAGCGCGGCCTGCCGGTGCATCTCGAGTGGCGCGAAGGCGTGCGGACCGGCCGCATCGTCGGGCCGACCATCTACACTGCCGGCGAATTCGTCAACGAGCCGCGCGTCCAGACGCCCGCCGACGTCGAGCGCGAGATCGCCGAACAGGCGGCGAGCGGCTACGACCTGATCAAGTTCCACGAGGTGTACACCCGCGAGACCGGGTTCCTTACGACCGAGGGGCTGGAGGCCGACACGTACCGGCGCATGAACGAGGTGGCGGCCGAGCTGAACATGCCGATCGTCGGGCACGCGCCGGTGAATCTCGGTCTC
>QGVF01000133.1 GCA_003242705.1 Acidobacteriota bacterium | reverse complement strand
GCTCGAGTCCGCCGCGCTCGGCCCTGAGACGTTCTGGCTGGCCAGCGTCACGATCGCCCCTGGCGGCGAGCGACGCCTCTCCGCCTACCGCCACAACCCGCCGGCCACGGTGACGACCACCGAAACGGTGACGGGACCACTCGTGCCGAACGACCAGTCGGAGACGATCGCGCCCGAAAGGGACGTCCCTGCCCCGCCGCTGGACGAACCGGCGTCACCCTCCCCAGACTCGCCGGCACCGACCGACGACCCCGCGCGTCCGGACGATCCCGACGATCGGGAAGCGCCCGAACCGCCGGTCATCAAGGAGCCCCCGGTGGACCGGCCGCCACCTCCGGTGCCGCGTCCGTTCCCGGTCCCGCAGTGACCGGCGTCCACCGTCCCGCGCCGAAGCGGCGGTACTGCGTCTGGCAGGCGGCAACCCCGACGAGCGCCAGAGCGTCAAAGACGAGCCGTCGCAGGAGCCACAGGCCCGCCTGCAGTGGCAGCAGCAGCAGGCCGACGACCGGCAGATAGGCCAGCGGCGCGATGCCGGCGGCAATCAGCAGGCCCACGCCCAGCGCGACGACCTGCAGCCCGGCCACCGCGGCGACGACGCCAACGACCTGTCGCGCGTCTTCGATGACGAACCGCGCGAGGCGTCGCGCGGCCGTCGAAATGGAACAATCGTCGGTAACGATGACGATGCGCATCAGCGTGACGGAGAACCGCGCAGCGGCCGCCGCCACGATGGCGGTGCTCGTGGCGGCGAGCACGAGCATCGACCAGGCCGGCAGCCAGACGGAGCCGCGCGCCGGCGGGTGCCAGGTCACGAGCGCGATGTAGCAGATGGCCACAATTGCGTACGCCAGCGCAAGCCAGAGCGACAGCTGGACGGCCCGCCCGACGAAGCGGCGCGAGGCCGTGACGAGCCGTTCGAGGCCGAACGCCCGGGCCCGCCGCACCACGTGCATGGTCAGCGGCAGGCGCTGGATCTCGCCGGCGACCGCATCGGCCGTCACCACGACCGACAGCGTGCCCGCCTTGACCACGAACCGCACGACCTCGGCCGCAACGGCGACCACGGCGACGGCGAACAGGAACGAGGCCAGCGCCGCCGGCCGGCTCGTCAGCGAACCGACCACCATGTCGGCCGTCGCCACGACGCCTTCCGAGAGCAGCAGTTCGAGGTCGATGCCGGCCACCGTGGCCACCATCAGCGCGCCGCCGACGATCGGGACGGCAATGGCAAGCTGGCAGAAGACGTCGACGGCAAAGTCGATCAGGACGATCGGCCAGTTGGCCGCCACGATGAGGAGTCCCCGCTTGAGTGCGGCCCGCAGCAGCAGTGAATCCATCGGCAGTGGGTCCATCCGGCCGACGCGTATAGTAGCCGCGGTGATGGTCCGGTGACACTTCCGACTCCCCCGCGCCTCATCGGCCGCACGCTGGTCGCCACGCTGATTCTGGCGGCACTGGGCGTGCTCTGGACGACCGTCCGCTACGGGGCGTCCGAGGACGCGATGCTCCGCCGCGTCGAGCGCGACGTCCGTACGACGATTGGCGTTCGATCGACCCACGTCGCCTCGCTCGCGCGCAGCGCGGCAGCCGAGGCGGAGCTCATCGACGAAGCGGTCCGCTCGCGCGCCCGCCTGGCCGATCTGTTCGCGCGGCTCGAGGCGCTGTCGGCCGGCGCGACATCGGAACCTATCGCGGTCACCGTCTTCGTTCCCGGCCGGCCGCCTGCCGCGTCGCATCGCGTCCTGGCCTGGAGCGACGGCCCCGGCGAGCAGACGCTGGCCGAGGAACGACTCGCCGGCCCGGCTGCGCTCTTCACGGCGCCCGGCCACGCGGGGCTTCGGCTGGTGGCCGTCGAGCCCGTGCTCCACGACGGACGCCGTATCGGCGTCGCCGTGGCCGAAACCGTCCTTGCCGGTGTGGGGCGCCAGCTGGAGACCGCGCTCGGCCCGGTGACGCTCGTCGAGCAGTACGCGCGAACCGACGGCCCTGGCGACGAGCGCGCGTTCCTCGTTCATGCGCCTGCCGGAACGCCACTCGTCGAGGCGCGCGTCGACATGGACCAGCTGCGCGCGCACCGCACCGCCTTTCTGCGGCGTGTGCTGGCAGGCGCGCTCGTGCCGCTGCCGCTCGCGCTCTCGCTGCTGGCGCTGCTCGCAACCGCACGTTCAGGCCGGCTCTACCTGCGCACGCCCGAAGGCAGACGCATTCGCGCACGTGCAACGCTCCGCTTCGTCGTGCTGACGACGGCCGCGGCGCTCGGCTACGCGGCGTTGACGCAGTTGGGCGGACTTCCGGTGACGGCGGCCCTGGCCGTGCTCGCCATCGGCGGCCTGGCCATCCTCACCCGCGTCGCTGCCTGGCTCTGGTGGCGCGTCGAAGCCGCTCGCCGCCCGGAGACGAAGCGAACCGTACGATTCGTCGTGGAGCAGCTCGCAGGCGGCCTGATCCTGGCCGGCGCCCTCGAGCTCATCGCCCGCCTGCTCGAACGCTGGATCACGCTGCCGGTGCTCGACCGGGGACCGTTCGTCCTGTTCCCGGTCTCGCCCTCGCACACGCTGTCGGTCGGCCTCATCCTCCTGGTCGAGACAGCAGTGGCCTGGGCCGCCGGCACAGCGCTCGCCCTGCTGGCCATCCGCTGGCGGGTTCCCGGCACGCTGCGGGCGACAGGCGCGCTCGTCTGCTGGATCGCTCCCGTCGGACTGCTCTACGCGCTGCACGGCTCGGTCGCCCGTCTCGCCGGACCGACGCTGGTGCTCGTGGCAGCCGCGCTGGCCGGCGGGACCCTGCTTGCGGCAACCTACCGCCACAGATGCCGACGGGCCACCCAGTCGGCACGCCTGTTCCTGGCGCTGCTCGCGGGACTGGCCCCGCTGCTCGCGCTCTATCCACTCGCAGCCGTTACGGCCACGCGGACCACGCGCGAAATCGTCGCGACCAACTACGCGCCGGCCGCTGCCGGCCATCCGCAGGAGCTGCTGGCCGAGCTGAGCCGCGCACAGACGCGCATCGATGCCCTGCCCGGCCTCGAGCAGCTCGTCAACAGCCCGCCGGGCGACAGTCAACCGGCCTACTTCGTCTGGAGCCACACCGGCCTCGAGCGTTCGCGCGTCATCTCGGACGTCGAGCTGTACGGGCCCGATCGCACGCTCGTCAGTCGCTTCGCGTTCAACCTGCCCGAGTACGTCTACCGCACCACGCTCCAGCCCTGGCAGGGCACGAGCTGCACGTGGGAGGTCTTCGGCGAAGTGACGCCATTCGGCGCGGAGGAACGCACCATGCTCCACGCCGAACGGGGTGTCTGCGATGCGGACGGCCGGCTGCTCGGCGGCGTCGTCGTGCACGTGGCGGGGAGCGACTACCAGGCGCTGCCCTTCATCGCCTCGCCCAGCCCGTACGTCGACGCGATTGGCGGCCCCGACGCCGGTCCGCGCCTGCAGGGCGTCCGGCTCGTCGTCTACGGGTGGAGCTTTGCGCCGGTCTACGCCTCGGAAGGCGCGAGCTGGGCCGTGCCGCAGCACGTGCTCGAACGCCTCTACGAGACCGGCGAGCCGTTCTGGATTCGTCTCGAAGCTGATCACGCGACGTACGACGTCCACCTGTCGCAGAACCGCGCGGGAATCTACGCGATCGGTGTCCCGCGCCTGCCGCTCGTCGAGCACCTGACGCGCGTGGCCGAGATTGCCGTCCTCGTCGCGGTGTTCTTCGTCGCCTGGCAGGCGGCGCTCCTGCTCCAGGCCGCGCTCGTCCGGCAGCCGCATCCGCCCCTGCGCCAGCTGCTGCGCGAAGTGCGCACGAGCTTCTACCGCAAGCTCTTCCTCTCGTTCGTCGTCGTCGCCGTGCTGCCCGTGGTGGTGGCCGCCGTCGCCTTCGGCGGCTACATGACGACGCGCTTCCGCGCTGACGTCGAGTACGAGGCCGCAACCACGGTCAACGTCGCGCGGCGCGTCTTCGAAGAGCTGACGGCCAGCGCCGAGCGTGCGCTCAACGGGCCCGCCGAGCCGTCCGACGACGTGATGGTCTGGATCCGGCAGGTGATCGGTCAGGACGTGAACCTGTTCGTCGGTCCTGAGCTGGCGCTGACGAGCCAGGGCGACCTGTTCGATTCGGGCGTGCTGCCGATGCGGACGCCGGCCGCCGTCTATCGCGCCATCGCGCTCGAGCGGCGGCCGTCGTTCGTCGCCGAGGATCGGATCGGGTCGTACAGCTACGTCGTCGCCGCCGCGCCGGTGCCCGACCTCGGTCCCGACGCGCTCATCACGGTCCCGCTCGCCCCGCGCCAGCGCGAGATGGAACGCGAGCGCGACACGCTCAACCGGCGCATGCTCGTCGGCGCGGTCCTCGTGGTGCTCCTGGCGGCCGGTATCGGCGCATCGCTGGCCGGACGTATCGCCGACCCGGTGGCGCGGCTGACCCGCGCCACCCGTCAGATTGCCGCCGGCCGGCTCGACGTCCGCGTGTCGACCGACACGGCCGACGAGCTGCGGCGACTCGTCGACGACTTCAACAGTATGGCGGCCACGCTCGGCGCCCAGCGCGACGAGCTCGCACGCACCCACCAGCTGAAGGCCTGGAACGAGATGGCCCGCCAGGTGGCGCACGAGATCAAGAACCCGCTGACGCCGATCCAGCTCGCGGCCGAGCACCTGCAGCAGGTCCACACCGATCGCGGCCGGCCGCTCGGCGACGTGCTCGATCGCTGCATCGGCACCGTGCTCACGCAGGTCCGGCTGCTGCGGCAGATCGCGTCGGAGTTCTCGAACTTCGCGAGCGAGCCGACGTCACGCCCGACGCGTCTCGACCTCGGGCCGCTGGTCGACGACGTGGTCGCGCCGTATCGGGTCGGTGTGCACGCCGCGATTGAGTACGACGTCCAGGTACCGGCAGACCTGCCGCCCATTCATGCCGACCGCACGCTCGTGTCGCGCGCGCTGACGAACCTGATCGAGAACGCCGTGCAGGCCATGCCGAACGGCGGCCGGCTCACCATCAGCGGCCGCCTCGACGAGGGTCAGCTGGTGCTCGACATCGTCGACACGGGCGTCGGGATGGACGCCGAGGCGCTCGAGCATGCCTTCGAGCCGTTCTTCTCGACGAAGACCGGCGGCTCGGGTCTGGGCCTCGCCAACGCCCGTCGGAACATCGAGCGCCAGGGAGGGACGGTGTCGATCACGAGCGCACCGGGCGCCGGCACCACCGTACGGGTTACGTTTCCGGCGGCGCCGCCGGACTCAGCGGCGCCGTCCTGAAGCGACCGATCGCCATCTCGACGAACGCCGACAGCAGGTATCCGTAGGCAAGGATCACCAGCGTCACCCGCGGCGAGGTCGCCACGAGCGCGATGATGCCGGCCACCAGGATGATGTTGATGTAGGACGGCGTCCAGCCGAAGTTGATCGTCTTGAAGCTGCGGAAGCGGATCGTGCTGACCATCAGCACGGCCGGCACGAGGACGACGGCCATCGAGGCGGCCGCCACCGGCACGCCTTCGAGCGGGTACGGCCAGGCGTAGACGGTCGCGGCGACGACGCCGGCGGCCGACGGCGACGGCATCCCCACGAAATAGCGCTTGTCGACGTGCGTCTGCGTCTGGATGTTGAAGCGCGCCAGGCGCATGGCGGCCGCCGTGACGTAGACGAAGCCTGCCGCCCAGCCGACACGGCCGAGCTCCGACAGGCCCCACGCGAACGCGAGGATGGCCGGCGCCAGGCCGAAGGAGATGACGTCGGCGAGCGAGTCGAACTCGAGGCCGAACGCGCTCGTCGTGTTCGTCATCCGGGCAATCCGGCCATCGAGCATGTCGAGGACGACGGCAAAGCCGATGAACGGCGCGGCCGTCACCAGCTCGCCGCGCATCGCGAACACGATGCACGCGTAGCCGCAGAACATGTTGCCGACGGTGATGATGCTGGGCAGCAGGAAGATGCCCCGCCTGAACTGGCGCGGATCCTGCGGCATCGGCGGCAGATCGTTCGGCGCGCTCATCGACGCCGGTCCTTCCCCGGAACACTCATCGGTCAATCCCGCTCCCTGCGGCAGCCAGCCGCGCGATGGGCGTCTCGCCGGCGCGCACCCGCGCCCCCTTCTCGACCAGCAGCACGGCATCGGGCGGGACGAAGACGTCCATCCGCGATCCGAACTTCATCAGCCCGATCCGCTCGCCCGCCGCCAGCTGCTGTCCCGGTGCCACGCGGCACACCACGCGCCGCGCCAGCAGTCCGACGACCTGTCGGACCACGACGGGCACGCCATCATGATCGATCCAGATCTCGGATCGTTCGTTCTCGTGCGAGTCGTGCCGGAAGGCGGCGCGGAACGTCCCGGGGACGTACTCGACACGCTCGACCCGTCCCGCCACCGGCGTGCGGTTGATGTGCACGTCGAAGACCGAGAGGAAGATGGTGACCTGAAGCCAGTCGCCCGGCGGCGCCTCGAGCGGCCGCGCCGGTCCGGCGTGCATCACCCGGCCGTCGGCCGGCGACAGCACGAGCGCGCGATCGGCCGGCGACTGCCGCTCCGGGTCCCGGAAGAACAGCGCAACGGCAACCGGCAGGACGAGCAGGATCAGCGCGATCCAGAGCCAGCCGGTCAGCGCTGCGGCGATGGCCGGCAGCGCGGCGAGGGCCACGAACGGAAGGGCGGCCCGATCGATCGTCACGAGAGCCGACGGTTCCAGAGAATCAGCGCGTCTTCGCGCGGATCCCGGTAGTAGTCGCGCCTGACGCCCTCGACGCGGAAGCCAAGCGACTCGTACAGGCGGATCGCCGGTTCGTTCGAGGCCCGCACCTCGAGCGTCGCCGCCACGGCCCCGGCCGACGAGGCCTCCGACATCACGTGCCGCAGCAGCATCCGCGCGGCACCCTGCCGGCGCCAGGCCGGATCGACCGCGATGCTGTTGATGTGCAGCTCGTCGAAGACGACCCAGCAGGAGCAGTACGCGATCAGGCGCCCGTCGGGATCGACGAGCAGGTACAGCCTGGCCACGTCGGTGTTCTCGAGCTCCCAGCGGATCGACTCGGCGTTCCAGGGATTGGTGAACGTCTGCTGCTGGAGCGCCTCGACGGCCTTCAGATCGGCGTCCCCCGCCGCGCGCCGGATCGTCCAGCCGCGCCCGACCCCGTCGCCGGCGCCGGCGAGCGCTTTGCGTTCGCGCGTCAGCTCCACGTCGGGGCGACGGATATAGACCGCGCGCAGCGCGTGCGGCGCGCCGGCCTCCGGTGCCCGCGCGACGGCGAGCACGGCCGCCGCCTCGGCCAGCGGTCTCGGCGCCGGCTCGATGCTCGCCCCCGGCAGGCGACGGGCGAAGGTCGTCGCGTACCGCACGCCGCCATCACCGACGATGACCAGGCGGCCCGCCGGGTCGGTAACCTCGGCGAGGCGGACCGCGGCCTCGTCGGGCGTCGCCACCATTGGCGGCACGAGCACGCGACAGGCCGCCAGCGGCTGTCCCGCCTTCGCTTCGATCGCCGTGACGAACACCTCGCCGCGCTGGCCGTCGAGGCACGCCACGAGCGGCACGTCCTCGTCGTGCTCGAGGCGCCAGGTGGTGACGAGCGCGTCGAGCGTCGGCACGCCCAGCGTCCGGATCCGTCGCGCCATGGCGAAGCCCTGAACGGTGGCGACCCCCACCCGCAGGCCGGTGAACGAACCGGGCCCGGTCACCACCGAGAGCAGCGACACGTCGGCCGGCGACATGCCGTGTGCGTCGAGCAGCGCCAGCATTTCGCCCGGCAGCCGCTCGGCGTGGCTGCGCGACGGATCGCCCTCGAGCGCCGCGCAGGCGCCGTCGTGCCAGAGCGCAACGCTGCCGGCACGCGAGACGGTTTCGAGGGCCAGGACGACCATGACGGCAATGTTATACTCCGCGAGTCTCCACCTTCGACCGGCTCAATCCGTCTACGGCTGCTCGTTTCCGTGTCGTCATCAGCATCCAGCTCGTCAGTTTCCCCGGCAACGGCCACGCCGGCCATGCGGCAGTATCTCGACGTCAAGCGGCAGTACCGCGACGCGATCGTGTTCTTCCGCATGGGCGACTTCTACGAGATGTTCTACGAGGACGCGCTGACGGCTTCGCGCGTCCTCGAGCTGACGCTCACCTCCCGGGGCAAGGATGCGCACGGCACGGCCATCCCGATGTGCGGCGTGCCGTACCACGCGGCGGATACGTACCTGGCCCGGCTCGTCCGCAAGGGCTACCGGGTGGCCATCTGTGACCAGGTGGAAGACCCGCGCAAGGCCAAGGGGATCGTCAAGCGCGAGGTGACGCGGGTCGTCTCACCCGGCACGCTGGCCGACGCGGCTTACCTCGAGGCGCGGGAGCCCGCGTTCCTCGTCGCGCTCACCGACCACGGCGGACAGACGTGGGGCCTGGCGTGTCTCGACGTGTCCACCGGCGACTTCTCGGCCGCCGAGTTCACCGGCGCCGAGCGTGACGACGCGCTGGCCGCCGAGCTGTCGCTGCTGCAGCCGCGCGAGATCCTCGTGGCCGAAGGTGCCGACGCCTCGCGCGTCACCAGGCACCTCGACGGCGTGCGCGTCACCCAGGTCGATGCATGGACGTTCGAGCCGGGTCACGCCCGCGAGGTGCTCTGCCAGCAGCTGCGCACTGCCTCGCTCGAAGGCCATGGGCTCGAGCGCGCGACTGCGGCCGTGGCGGCAGCCGGTGCGGTGCTCTCCTACCTCGCGGCCACGCAGCGCACCGAACTGCAGCACGTCCGCGACATCACGCTCCGCGTGGCGTCCGATGCCCTGCTCATCGATCCATCGACGCTGCGGCACCTGAACGTGCTCGAGGGCGTCGAAGGCGGACGGAAGGGCTCGCTCATCGACGTCATCGATCGCACGGTGACCGCCATGGGGGGCCGGCTGCTGCGGCAGTGGCTCGTCCGGCCGCTCGTGACGCTGGCGCCGATTCAGGACCGGCTCGACGCGGTGGAAGACTTCGCCTTCCGTTCCGCCGAGCGCGGCAAGCTGCGCGAGGCGCTGCGCAGCGTGCACGACATCGAGCGGCTGACGTCACGTATTTCGATGGGCACGGCCACGCCGCGCGACCTGACGGCACTCGCCGAGTCACTGCGCATGCTGCCGCGCATCCGCAGCGTCATCGCCGACCTGCAGGCGCCACTTACGACGAGCCTGCGCGCCCAGCTCGACGACCTGGCCGACATCCGGGAGTGGATCGAGACGACACTCGTCGATGAGCCGCCGGCGACCGCCCGCGAAGGCGGCCTCATCCGCGACGGCGTCGATCCGGAGCTCGACGGGATCCGCTCGATCAGCCGCGGCGGTCGCGACGCGATTGCCGCAATGGAGGACGCCGAACGGGCACGTACGGGCATCGCGTCGCTGAAGATCCGCTACAACCGGGTCTTCGGCTACTTCATCGAAATCTCAAAGGCGAACCTCGGCGCCGTCCCGCCCGACTACATCCGCAAGCAGACGATTGCCGGCGGCGAGCGCTTCATGACGCCGGCCCTGAAGGAGTACGAAGAGAAGATTCTCGGCGCCGACGAACGGATCGCGGCGCGCGAGCTCGAGCTCTTCGAGCAGCTGCGCACCCGCGTCGCCGCCGAGGCGCCGCGCCTGCTCGACACGGCGCGCGCCGTCGCCACGCTCGACGTGCTGGCCGGCCTGGCCGACGTCGCCACGGCCTGCAACTACACGAAGCCGTTCCTGCACGAGGGCGACGAGTTCCACGCCGTCGACGCGCGCCACCCGATCGTCGAGCGGACGCTGGCGGGCGACTTTCGTCCCGACGC
>QGVF01000132.1 GCA_003242705.1 Acidobacteriota bacterium | reverse complement strand
GCCGTCGCCCCCGTGAAGCCATCGACCGGGGTTCCGTCCACGGCCGGCCCGGCCGCCAGCCACACGTCGCCCGAAATCTCGGCCGGATAGGCGAAGAAGAGGAAGGCGCGCGCCGTCAGCGCGGGATTCAGGATGTTCATCCCGGTCCCGCCGAAGATCTCCTTGCCGATCACCACGCCGAAGCTCGTGCCGAGCGCCACCTGCCAGAGCGGAATCGTCGGCGGCAGCGTCAGCGGAATCAGCATGCCGGTGACAAGGAATCCCTCGTTGATCTCGTGCCGGCGGACCTGCGCGAACAGTCCCTCCCACGCGCCGCCGACCGCATAGGTCACGATGAGCGCGGGCAGGAAGTAGAGCGCCCCGTGGATGAAGTTCGCCGCGAAGCTGGCCGACGAGAACGGCAGCCCCAGCCACTGCATGACGCCCGTCCGCCAGTTGTCGAGCGGCTGCGCCCCGGCCTCGATCGCCAGGTGCGCCTGCAGCCCGGTGTTGTACATCGCCATGAAGATCGTGCCGACCAGCGCCACGACGACAATCGACATCATGCGCTTCATGTCGAGGCTGTCGCGCACGTGCGAGGCGTGGGAGGTGACCGAATCCGGCGTGTAGAGGAAGGTATCGACGGCTTCGTAGAGCGGGTAGAACCGCTCGAGCTTACCGCCCTTGTGGAACAGGTGGGCCTGACTGTCGAGCAACCGGCGGAGCATCAGCCTTCCTTCTCGATCGCGGTGAGCACGTCGCGCAGCCACGGCGCGTACTCATTCTTCGACGGACAGACGAACGTGCAGAGCGCAACGTCCTCTTCATCGAGCTCCAGCACGCCGAGCTGCTCGGCACGCTCGATGTCGCGCGTGGCAAGCGCCTTGAGCAGGTAGGTCGCCTCGAGATCCATCGGCATGACGCTCTCGTAGAGGCCAATCGGCACGATCGCCCGCACCGACCCGTTCGTCGAGGTCGTCATCGGGTAGCGGGCCCCGCGGCGCAGCGCCGACAGGAACGCACCGCTCACCGAGAACTTGTTGAGCCCCGGCGCCGCCCAGCCCATGAACTCGCGCTGCCGGCCTTCCGGCAGGACGGAGATCTGGTTGTGGTACAGCCCCAGGTATCCGAGCGCCTCGCCCTGGGCCTTCCGGCCGCTCAGCACCGACCCCGACACGACCCGCTGGTCGCCCGACGCAAGCTCACCTTCGACCAGCTCGTCGGTCGAGGCGCCGACGACGGTCTCGATCAGGCGGGGATTGAGCACCGACGGCCCGGCCAGCGACACGACCCGGCGGGTCATCAATTCGCCGGTCAGAAACAGCCGGCCGATCGCCACGAGGTTCTGATAGCCGACGTGCCAGACGATGCGACCGCGGCCGGCCGGATCGAGCGTATGGATGTGCACGCCGACCGTCCCGGCCGGGTGCGGCCCGTCGAACTGTTCGTGCCGGACGCGATCGACGGCCGGAGGCCTGAGCGCGGAGCTCGCCGCCGTGCAGAAAAAGACCGGCCCGTCGGTCAGCTTCGTGAGCGCCTGCAGGCCGGCCTCAATCTCCGCCTCGAACCCCTGAAGGACGACATCGACGTCCGGAGCGAGCGGATTGGTGTCCATCGCGGTGACGAAGATCGACCGCGGTCGGACGGTCGGGTCGGCCACCTTCGAGAACGGCCGCGCCCGCAGCGTCGTCCACAGCCCTGATTCGAGCAGCAGGTCGCGCACCTGGTCGCTGCCGAGCGCCGGGACCGGGCCGCCGGTGTACGACGCGAAGGTCACCTGGCGCCCCTGACCCTGCCGCTCCTCGTCCGAAAGCCGGATCACGAGCGACTGGAACGCCCGCCGCTCACCGCGATTGATCGCGGCAACGGTACCGGCGACCGGTGCGGTGTAGCGGACACCGGGCGTCTTCTTGTCTTCGAAGACGAGCTGACCGCGGTCGACGACGGCCCCGACCTCGACGTGCATGGTGGGGCGCATCCCGATGTAGTCGGCGCCGAGCAGGGCGGCGTGCGAAACGGCGCGGCCGCGCTCGATGACCTGCTGAGGCTGGCCGGCGATGGGGAGCTGAAGTCCGCGTTTGATTCGGTGAACGGCCATCAGGGCAACAACCCAATAGTTTGTTCTTCCGAGGAACAATCGTCAAGAACAAGAAGGGGAGTACGACGGCAGCGCACCGGAACCCGTGCGTATCTGCGATAATTGCGGGTTCCACCAATGGGGCACTCGGACGCGCGCTTCGAACGGGACTACGACACCGGGCATCTGACCGGCACGGACACCGGCGTCGACACTCTGCCGGTCGAGGCGGCCTCTGCCCGCCCGGACGGCGACGCCGAGGCGCCCACGGGCCTGTCGGGCATCAACCCGCGGCTGACCGCCATCGATCACGCCCTGCGCGCGGCCGACGCGCCCCCGCCGCCCGATCTGCCCTACACCGACGTCCCTCTGCTCTACGTCGTCGACGTTCCGGCGTCGCGGGAACTGGGCGCCACGGTATTGACCGTCATGCATCAGCGGCGGATCAGCGGCGGCGGCACCACGCGGCCGAAACCAATTGACCTCGCCGCAGTCGACGTGACCTGGGCGTCGGGCACCGACCGGCGCTGGCTCGCCATCCTGACCGGAGCCGCCCGGCGTGAGGAACCGCTCGCCGCCGAAGCCGTTCAGGAGCGGTTCGGCATCCGGCGGCCCGCGACGTTCGTGCTGCCGCCGCCACTCGCGCAGGAACTGCTGCCGCAGATCGCACGAATCGCCCGCGCCTGGGTGAAATCGGACCTCGCCTCCGACCCGGTCCCGCTCGCCTGGGACGACGGCGAGCCGTGGCGGTTCGGGCTCCCGCTCGCTATCGATGAGGACGACGACGGGGTCGTCGTCCGGGGTGGACTGACGCAGCGGCTGAACCGGGTCCCGCTCGGCGCCAGCCTGCTGCTCGTCGGCGACGACCTGATCGTGATCGGGCGCCGGCTGGCCCGGCTCGAGCGGGGCCCGGCCGGGCCGTTCCTGCCGGAACTGCTCCGCCGGGGACCGCTCACGGTAACGGCCGGCGAGGCGTCCTATCTCGGGTTCCTGCTGGCGCGCGCCGGCGTCGACGCCACCGACCTGCCGGACGCGCTGCGCGGTATCGAAGTGCAGATGCCGCCGGTTCCGTGCCTTGCGCTCGAGTCGACGCGCGATCCCGACACACTGGCCGGTCACCTCCTGTTCGACTACGGCGGCAGCACGGTGGCCGCGCACACGGTCGATCCGATCGTGTTCGACGACGAGCGCGCGCGGGTGGTGGTGCGCGATCTGGAAGCCGAGGCAGCGGCGCGCGCGCGGCTGCGCGACCTGCACCTGGCGCCGGTCGACGAAGAAGGCACGACGGTGCACGTGCGTGCCGGCGACGTGCTCGACATTGCCCGGGAGCTGATGGCCGAAGGCTGGCACCTGCGGGGCGAAGCGGCGCACTACCGCATGCCGGGCAGCGTGCACCTGTCTGTGGCGTCGGGCATCGACTGGTTCGACCTCACCGGCACCGTGTCGTACGCGGGTGAACAGGTGCCGCTTACGCGCATTCTCGAAGCGCTGCGCCACGGCTCACGCACGATCGAGCTCGGCGACGGGTCAACGGGCCTGCTGCCCGAGCGGTGGCTCGAACAGTACGCGGCGATCACGGCCACCGGCACGATCGAAGACGACCGCATCCGCTTCAGCCGGGCGCAGGGGGCCCTCGTCGACGCGCTGCTCGCGGCGCGCGAAGCCGAAGCCGAGATTCACGTCGACGCCACGTTCGCACAGGTCCGGCGTGAGCTCGCGTCGTTCTCGCACATCACGCCGCTCGACCCCGCGCCCTCGTTCCGCGGCACGCTCCGCCCGTATCAGCGCGAAGGGCTCGGATGGTTCGCGTTCCTCCGGCGGTTCGGCTTCGGCGGCTGTCTGGCCGACGACATGGGGCTCGGCAAGACGATCATGGTCCTGGCCCTGCTCGACTCGCGGCGGGCCGAGGCCGAGGCGGCCGGTGAGCCGTTCCGTCCGTCGCTGATCGTCGTGCCGCGATCGCTCGTGGGGAACTGGAAGGACGAGGCGTCGCGCTTCACGCCGGAACTCCGCGTGCTCGACGCTTCGCACACGCGCCGTTCCATCGCGCTCGCCGCAATCGCCAGCCACGACGTTGTGATCGTCACCTATGGCACGCTGCGGCGCGACATCGCGGAGCTGGCCGAAATCGAGTTCGACTACGTGGTGCTCGACGAAGCTCAGGCGATCAAGAACGCCGGCACGGCGGGCGCCAAGGCGGCACGCCTGCTGCGGGGACGGCACCGGCTCGCGCTGTCCGGCACGCCGATCGAGAACCATCTCGGCGAGCTGTGGAGCCTGTTCGAGTTCCTCAATCCCGGCGTGCTGGGGCGCGCGCGGCTGTTCGAGCGTGCCGCCACCGCGTCGGGACACGACGCGACCCAGCTGCTCGCGCGCGGTCTGCGCCCCTTCATCCTGCGGCGGACCAAGGCCCAGGTCGCCGGGGAGCTGCCGCCGCGCACCGAGCAGACGATCCTGTGCGACCTCGAGCCGCACGAACGCGCGCTCTACGACAGCCTCCGGCGCCGTTACCGGCAGACGCTGCTCGCGCGCATCAACCGCGAAGGGCTGGGGCGCTCGCGGATGCACGTGCTCGAGGCGCTGCTCCGCCTGCGGCAGGCGGCCTGTCATGCGGGCCTGATCGATCCCTCGCGCAAGAAGGACAGCTCGGCGAAATTCGACATCCTGATTCCGCGGCTGCAGGAGGTCGTCGACGAGGGCGACAAGGCGCTCGTCTTCTCGCAGTTCACGAGCCTGCTCGCCCTGCTGCGCACCGAGCTCGACAAGGCGGGGATCCGCTACGAGTATCTCGACGGCCGCACGCGCAACCGGACCGAACGCATCGATCGCTTCCAGTCCGATCCCGACGTGCCCGTCTTTCTCATCAGCCTCAAGGCCGGAGGCCTCGGCCTCAACCTGACGACGGCCGCCTACGTGTTCCTGCTCGATCCCTGGTGGAACCCGGCGGTCGAGTCGCAGGCCATCGACCGCGCGCATCGGATTGGCCAGACGCGCGAAGTGTTCGCCTACCGGATCGTGGCGCGCGACACCATCGAGGAAAAAGTCCTCGCCCTCCAGCAGAAGAAGCGCGACCTGGCCGACGCGCTGCTCTCGGCCGACGCCGTCGGCCTGCGGCACCTGAGCCGCGAGGATCTGGAACTGCTGCTTTCGTAGAACCGGCCGGCGGTAGAGGCGGATGAGCACCCGCCTCCCTCACCGGCGGTCGATGATCGGCCGGCGCCACGCCGGCCGACCCGTGACGATCAGCGTCCGCCGTGCGGCTTCGGCGCTGCGTCCTGCAGGAAGAGCCAGAGCGCCTGCAGGTCATCGTCGGTCAGCCCGGCGTAGGCCTGCCACGGCATCGGCGGCCGGATGGCCGTCCCGTCGGGACGCCGCCCCTCACGCATCGCCCGGACGAAGTCGGACTCGGTCCAGGCGGCCAGACCGGTTTCGTGCCTGGTGAGATTGGCCGCCGGCGGCCAGGACGGATCGCCGCCCGGAATGGTGCCGCCCGACAGGCCCGGACCGTGGCAGCCGATGCACGTCGTGCCCAGCACGCGGCCCCACTCCAGCGTGGGCCCCGGCGTGGCCGGCGTCCGCGCCGCCGCGTGATCGATCTTGTCGAAGGCGAACGAAATCTGGCCCGCCACGAGCAGCAGTCGGGCCACCGGACCGACCGTCAGCCCGGGATGCGGCCGATCGACGGGCGGCATCGAGCGGATGTAGGCGACGACCGCGCCAATGTCCTCGTCGCTGAACGCGAAATAGTCCTCGCTCGGCATCAGGATCAGCCGGCGACCGTCGGGGGCAAGGCCGTGACGGATGGCCCTCGCCCAGTCGGCCGGCGTGTAGTCGCGCGTGACGGAGCCCTCGCCCGTCGTGAGGTTCGGTCCCCAGAGCCGCCCCATCGCCGCGTTGTCGATTTCCGCGCGTCCGCCGAAGTCCTCGGCGTGGCAAATCCTGCAGTTGAAGGCGTGATCGACCAGGTAGCGCCCGCGTTCGAGGGCCTCGGTGTCGTCCGGCTCGGGGAGCACGACAGGCGCAACGGCCACGGGCACCTCGACCCGTGCCGAGAGCATCCGACCGCTCGCGACGAACACAATCACGCACGCGACCGCCACCAGTACGACCACGACCAGTAGCGCCCTGATCACCCACCTCACGAAAGAACCTCGGGCCATCGTTCCTCTGCCTCCTCCATCCGGATCCGTTCCTTACCTTCTGCGCGCGACGATGAGCCAGACGTCGGCATCGTCGTGCCAGGGGCCGCCGCGATAATCGCCGAAGAGATGGTCGACGACGAAGCCGGCCTGAGCGACGCGCTCGACCATCTCGGGCAGCGAGAGTGTCCGGAACGTCAGCGTGAAGGCATGGCGCGACGACCGCCCGCCGATCGTCTCGACGAACACTTCGTCGAAGATCGTCAGCCGGCGGCGGCGATCCTGTCTGACGGTCTCGATCAGGGTGACGGCGCCGCCGCGCGGTCCGCGTCCGCGCAGGCTGATCTTTCCGCTGTACTCGCGCCAGGCCGGCAGGTCGGGAACGAGATCGATGCCCAGCAGGCCGCCCCGTCGCAGGACGCGTCGCGCTTCGGCAAGGACGGCGCGCAGGTCGTCGTCGTTCAGCAGCGACTGGCACAGCCCGTACGGCGCCATCACCGCGCCGAAGCTGCGGTCCGCAAACGGCAGGTGGCGGATGTCGCCGCGCAGCAGCAGCGGCCTGGCCGGGCGCGCGAGCCGACGCGATCGGGTGACGGCGCGCGCGAGCATTGGGGCCGATCGATCGATGCCGACCATCGCCAGGCCGGCGCGTGCGAGCGGGATGAGCAGCCGGCCCGTGCCGCAACCGAGCTCGAGCGTCCGACCGCGCACCGGCGCGAGCGTGCGTCGCCAGAACGGCAGGTCGCGGCGCCCGAGCGTCCGGGCGTTCTCCCAGTCGTAGAACGCGGCGTAGTCGTCCCAGCCGTGCCAGCCCTCGCGACGCTTCGCCAAGGCCGTCAGTCGGAAATGGCGAGCTGGCCGGGCAGGATCGGCCGTGTGCGCGGCAGCAGTCCGCGCCGCGCCAGGTTGCCCATCCAGGCCAGGATGCCGACGAAGATGACGAGCTTGATGACGTCGGCGCTGCGCGTCTGCGGCAGCACCTTCCACATCAGCCAGAGCACCGGCTGCGCGACGCAGACGGCCCACACCGAGCCGTAGAAATAGCGGCGCTCGTGTCCCTCACCCTTCGTCGATCGCTTGACGCGCGGCAGCCGGCCCGCGGCCCCCAGCGCCCAGATTGTGAGCACGATCGGGAAGTAGCCGACGTCGTAGATGGCGCGGGCGCGCCAGGCACCGTTGATGATGGCGTCGACCAGGCCGGCAAGGTTGAGCACGGCGTAGGCGATGACCTCGCTCCAGGCGACCGTGTAGCAGACGCGGCGGTACAGCGGATTGGGCCGGTCTTCGCTGAACCGCAGGATGTACGGCGCCGGCTCGACCCCAGGCAGCCGCCCGCGCAGCCCGGCAATGCCGGTGCCGACGAGCACGACGGCGAGCCAGGCGAGCGTGAGCCGGTTGCCGCCGGTGGCAAACAGGTCGAACGTGATCGGCCCCGGCGCGATGAAGAACACCCAGATCCAGATCGGCCAGTGGGCCAGCCGGTACGAAATCTTGTTGCGGGCGCGGAACTGGCGGTCCGAGGCCAGCTCGACGCGCTCTGCGTGACCGTGCTGAAGCCGGTAGGACGGTGGAAGCAGGGAGCGCACGGCGGGTCATTGTAGTAGACGCGGGGACTATCCGGACCTTGTTATGATGCGCGCATGCCCCGCCTGGCCTGGTGCCTGATTGCGATCGGCCTGCTCCTGCAGCCGGTTTCAGGCGCACTGAACCCGGTTGCCGCTCAGGCGGACAGGCCGGTGGTGTACGTCGTGCCCGTCACCGGCATCATCGACCTGGGGCTGGCGCCGTTCCTCTCGCGGACGATCAGGGAAGCGCAGGACGCCGGCGCCGCGGCCGTCGTGCTCGACATCAACACCTTCGGCGGACGGGTCGATGCCGCCGTCGCGATGCGCGATGCCCTGCTCGGCTCGCCGGTGAAGACGATCGCCTTCGTCAATCAGCGGGCTATCTCGGCCGGCGCACTCATCACGCTCGCCTGTGAGCAGGTGGTCATGGCCACGGGAGGAACTGTCGGCGCCGCGACGCCCGTCCTTTCCGGTGGCACGGAAACGGTGGCCGCCGACGAGAAGACCGTGTCGTACGTGCGGTCGGAGTTCCGGGCCACAGCCGAGGCGCGCAACCGCAACCCGCAGATCGCCGAGGCCATGGTCGACCCGGACGTCGTCATCCCCGGACTGATCGAAGCCGAGAAGCTGCTCACGCTCACCACGTCGCAGGCGATCGAACACGGAATCGCGGACTACACGGCCGACTCGCTCGAGGCCACGCTCGAGGCGGTCGGCCTGGCCGGAGCCGACGTCTTCCGCGCGGAGCAGACGTGGGCCGAGTCGATCGTCCGGTTCATCACGAACCCGGTCGTCAGCTCGCTGCTGATGACCCTCGGCCTGCTCGGCCTGCTCGTCGAAATCCGCACGCCAGGCTTCGGCGTGCCCGGCGGAATCGGTGTTCTCTCGATCGCCCTGTTCTTCTGGGGCCACTGGATCGTCCAGCTCGCCGGATGGGAAGAGCTGCTGCTCGTCTTCGTGGGCGTGCTGCTGCTGCTCGTCGAAGTCTTCCTCCTGCCCGGCTTCACCCTTGCCGGCGTCGCGGGCATCGTCATGCTCGTCGCCGGGCTGGGCCTGACGCTCGTCGGCAGCGGCGCAACGGCGGCAGCGGTCATCTCGGCCCTCGGGCGGGTGGCGATCTCGGTGCTCGTCGCCCTTGCCGGAGGGCTCGTCGCCATGCGGTTCCTGCCGAAGCTGCCCTTCGGACGCAGGCTCATTCTTTCGACCGACATGGAGGCCGAGGAGGGGTTCGTCTCGTCGCCGGAAACGGATCGGCAGTGGCTGGGCAGGACCGGACGGGCCGTCTCGCCGCTGCGGCCGGCCGGCATTGCTGAAATCGACGGAACCCGCGTCGACGTCGTCTCCGACGGCGTCTTCATCGACGCCGGTGCCCCCGTCAGAGTGACGCGCGTCGACGGCAACCGCATCGTCGTGCGCCGGATCACCGAGTCTGGAGGAGAGTGATGCTCGACTTTACGGCCATCGGCGCCATCGGCCTGCTGGCAATTGCCGTACTGCTGCTGATCTTCGTCCTGTACTTCGTCCCGATCCCGCTGTGGATCGCGGCGTGGTCGTCGGGCGCCTACGTCGGGCTGCTCACGCTCGTCGGCATGCGGCTGCGGCGCGTGCCGCCGTCGGTCGTCGTCAACGCGCGGATCAGCGCTGTAAAGGCCGGCCTGCCCCTGGGCATCAACGAGCTCGAAGCGCACTATCTGGCCGGCGGTAACGTCGCCCGCGTCGTCAACGCGCTGATCTCGGCCGACAAGGCCAACATCGACATGCCCTTCAAGCGCGCGGCCGCGATCGACCTGGCCGGCCGCGACGTGCTTCAGGCCGTGCAGATGTCGGTCCTGCCGAAGGTCATCGAGACGCCGCGCATCGCGGCCGTGGCCAAGGATGGCATCCAGCTGATTGCGGTTGCCCGCGTCACCGTCCGCACGAACCTCGATCGGCTCGTCGGCGGCGCCGGCGAAGAAACCGTCATCGCGCGCGTCGGCGAAGGCATGGTGAGCACGATTGGATCTGCGCAATCGCACAAGGACGTGCTCGAGAATCCCGACCACATCTCGAAGAACATCCTTTCGCGTGGCCTCGACGCCGGAACGGCCTTCGAGATCCTCTCGATCGACATCGCCGACGTCGATGTCGGCGAGAAC
>QGVF01000194.1 GCA_003242705.1 Acidobacteriota bacterium | reverse complement strand
GGACCTCGGTGAGCCGCACGGCCGACGGCAGTTCCACCTGGAACCACATGCCCGGCTGCTGCGGCTCGCCCGACGTCCAGCCGCGCAGCGTCAGGCCCGAGCGGGCCGCGTCGCTGTTGTGGCTGGCCGTCACGATCCAGTCGGGCGCCGCCTGCATGTCGACCGGCATCGTGCGCTCGATCTCCTCGACCGTCCACATCGACGTCCGCTCGCCCACCGCAGCCCGCACGCGCGCCACATCCTCTGGCGAGATGAACGTGCCGGTGTTGCCGAACGCGTTTCGGATGAACGATCCGACGTCGGCGACCCACTCGTCCGACTGCTGGCCCATCGGAATCATCACCTGCACGTAGGTGCGGCCGGCGATCGGCCCGGTCAGGCCGTGCAGTAGCGTCTTGATGACGAAATCGCGGTGCCCCTGCACGCGCGGTGAACCGGCGAGCGGCGGCGCCATCGTCGTGCCGGCCGGGGCACCGGCCAGCGGCTCGCCAAGGCCGTCCTCACCGTGGCACTCGAAGCAGAGCTCACGGTAGATGGCCGCGCCGCGATCGAACTGCGCCTGGTGCTCGGGCGAAAGCGCGGTCGAGGCCACCGGCGCGGCGGCCGGCGCCTCGAGCAGGAAGCGGCCAATCTCCTGGACGCCGCGCGCCCGGTTCGATGCCACGGCCGCTTCGATCGCCGCCTTCGCGTCGGTCGCCTTCAGGATGTTCATCGTGAGCATCGCCTGGATGGCGACGTCGGCATCGCTGTCGCGCGTGAGCCCCCGGTAATCATCGGCAAACGACCGATCGCCGGCCTTATAGAGCGTCTCGCTCGCGCGAATCGCCTGCACGCGCATCCGCGGCTCGGGATCCGCCATCTGCGCCCGGACGAGCGCGGGATCGAGCGCGCCGAGGCCCTCGAGCGTCCACATCGCGTGGAAGCGCGCGACGAGCGACTCGTGCGAGCGCACCATCGCTTCCAGCGCGGGCACGACCGACCGGTCCTGCTTGAGAATCAGCAGTCGCTGCGCCGTATCGCGCCACCAGCCGTTCGGATGCTCGAGATGCCGCACGAGCTCGGCGGCGGTTTCCTCGAGCATGCGCGGACGCGTGAAGTCGAGCGGAATGGCCTCGACGGCCGGCACCGGATTGTTCATCGACGACGGACCGGCGGGAATGCCGTCGAACCGCAGGCGCCAGATGCGCCCGTGCTGCGTGATCTTGTCGAGCTGGTACTGCTCGACCTTCGCGCGCAGGTACGAGCCACGCGGCACCCACTGCGCTTCCTGGATGATGCCCCGGTACATGTCGGCGATGTAGACCGCCCCGTCGGGACCGGTCTTGATGTTCACCGGGCGGAACAGCGGGTCGGTGCCGAGGATGAACTCGGTGCCGGGATGGGCGTTGCGCAGCTGCGTGAGCCCTTCCTCCTTCACGATCTTCGCGCGCCGGACGAGCCGGCCCACCGGCTCGGTGATCAGCAGGTCGCCGACGAGATCGGCCGGCAGCCGGTGCGAGCGCACGACGTCGGCGCCCGACGTGGCCGTGAAGTGATTGAGCGCGCCGATCGGCTGGCGGATGCGGCGCATGCCGCCCTGCATGTCGCCGATGCTCGGCGCCGGCCAGACCTCCTGGAAGCCGGGCTCGAAGCCGAAGTCGAGCGTCAGCGCCCCGTAGTAGATCGGGAACTGGAAGTTCACCGGCCCGCGTTCGGCGCCTGCATTGATGAACCACGGCTTCCCGTCGTCGTCCTGGGTCAGGCCGAACGAGGCGCCGTTCGGGGCGGTCGGCTCCCGCAGGATGCCCTCGGGCGTCCAGCGAAAGCGGAACGCGTTGTACGTGCTGTAGATCCAGTTGTCGAGCGCCCAGACGAACCCGGCCTGCTCGTGTTCCACGTTGCCGTCGCGCCCGCGGCCGACGCCCGTGTACCAGACGGTCTTCGTGTCGGCCACGCCGTCGCCGTTCTCGTCGCACAGCCTGATGACGTCGTCCGAATGCGTCTCGTTGGTGAGGATGCAGTCGTTGTCGAGCGTCAGGATCATCCGCGGCCAGACGAGGTTGTCGGCGAAGACGGTGTGGCGGTCGTAGGTGCCGTCGCCGTCGGTGTCCTCGAAGCGGCTGATCCGGTTGATCGGATCGTGCTCGTTGGTAGCGTCCGCATCGATCATGTAGCTGCGGAACTCCGACACGTACATGCGCCCGTTGCCGTCCCAGTCGACGATGGCCGGGTTGGTGATGACCGGATCGGCGGCGACGAGCTCGAGCCGGTAACCGGCCGGCAGGAGGAACGTGGCGGCCTGTTCCTCGGGCGTCTTCGCCCTGATCGGCGGCCTGGGTGAAAAGTCGGCGCCGAGGTTCGGGTTTGGCGCGTTCGGATCCGCGCCGGGGAACCCGCCACCGCCGGGCGCCTGGGCGAACAGCGTCAACGTACCGGTCAGGCCGAGCGCCAGTGTGGCAAGCGCCGGACGGAGCGCCAGGGCGCGCGTGAGCAGCTGGATCATGGTGACTCCGGGATGCGGCCGCCTTCAACCGGCCGGCCGTTCGTTTTCCGCGTG
>QGVF01000131.1 GCA_003242705.1 Acidobacteriota bacterium | reverse complement strand
GGCATCGTCGATCCCCGTCAGCGCGCCGCGCTCGTCGAGACGCTTGCGCTCCGGCGTCCTAACCCGTCTGTCGACGTGCGCGCTGCGATCAGGCGCGGCCGCGAGCAGGTTGCAACCTGGGCCGCGGAGCCGCCGGCACCCGCCGAGCTGGCCCGGCAGCTTCGCGCGGGGGGCGTCGACCCGTGGCGTGCCAACGTCATTGCGTGGGCCACCGCCGACGGTCGCACCGACGCCCTCGAAACACTTTCGGTCACCGAAACCTTCTGGCTGGGTGGCGGCAGCAGCGGTGTGTTCACATCGACGTCGAGTCGACTGATCGACGGCTGCCTCTGCCCGCTGCCTGCCGCACCCGTTCCGATCGATCGCCTCGTGGGCCGACGGCTCGGCATTCAGGCGTTCCGTCCAGCCGACGTCGAGATTCGACTGCTCGAAGTTGTCGCCGATCTCGGACTCGACGGCCGGCTCGTGCCTCTCCTGATGCCGATGGCCGTTCAGGACTGGCTCGATCGATCGCAGCCCGCGTGGTTCGACGATTTCGACGCATTCACGCTGTGGCCGCATGCCCTTACGGTCGAACGCGTCGAGGCCTATCTGCTCCATCTGCTGACATCGGGGACGCTCTCACCCCCTGCCGCCGAGGTCGAGCCATGACCCCTGTCGGATCGCTTCGCGCCGCTGCCGTTGCCTCCGCCGTCGTGCTGCTGACCGCGGCACCAGGCGCCCAGACACCGCCGCAGGCGGTCGTCATCGATGCGCCCGGCCGTGAAGCGGTCGTCACCGGCCCGGTCAGGCTGGAAGCGCGCGTGCTGCCCGATGCCGACGGTGTGCAGCGGTTGACCTTCTTCGTCGACGGGGAGCGTATCTGTCAGGCGATGCAGGCGCCGTTCGCGTGCGAGTGGGATGCCGGCCGCCGCGCCGAGCCGCGCACCATCCGTGTCGTGGCCGATCTCGCTTCGGGCGAGCGACTTGTCGCGACCCGGCGTACCCGCCCACGCGGCCTCACCTTCGAAGCCTCCACCGACGCGGTGCTCGTCCCGGTCCGCGTCATCGACGCCTCGGGCAGCTTCGTGCGCCAGCTCTCCGCCGATCGCTTCCGACTGTATGAGGACGGCCTGCCGCAGCAGATTGCGACGGTCACGAGTGAAGGGACGCCCGCCCAGGTGGTGCTCGCGCTCGACATGAGCGCGAGCATGCGGCCGAAGCTCGCCGACCTGCAGCGGGCCGCCGGGATGTTTCTCGACGCCATCCGGCCTGTCGATGAGGTCGCGGTCGCGGGATTCAACGAGGATCTGTTCGTGCTGACCGATCGCGGCGCGACGACCGACGAGCAGCGGGCCGCGCTCGGGCAGCTGCGTCCGTGGGGCGACACCGCGCTCTACGATGCGCTCGTCCGATCGGCGACGCTGCTGCGCCCCCGCCCGTCGCCCCGCGCCGTCGTGGCGTTCACCGACGGAGCCGATGTGTCGAGCCGCGCCTCGGTGGAGACGGTGCGCTCGGTCCTCCAGGCCGCCGACGTCATCCTTTATCTCGTTGTCGGCGCCGAGCAGCCGGCGGCAGGCAGCCCGCTGGATCGCCTCGCTCGCATCGCCAAGGAAACAGGAGGCGACGCCTGGTTCACGCCGCGCATGGACGCGCTCGGCGACCGCTTCACGGCCATCGTCGACGACCTGTCGAGCGGCTACGTGCTCACCTACCTGCCCGATCGACCGCTCGACGACAATTCGTGGCGCACGCTGCGCGTCGAGGTCGATGGTCTCGACGGTCGCCACACGATCCGCGCGCGGCAGGGATACCTGGCCGCCGGCCGGAACTGACCGAACGCTGATGTGCGGCTACAGGCTCCAGCGCAGCAGCACGGCACCCGCCGTGAAGCCGGCGCCAACCGACGCGAGCAGCACCAGGTTGCCCTTCTTGAGCCGCCCCTGAGCACGCGCATCGGCGAGCGCCAGCGGAATGGTCGCCGCCGTCGTGTTCCCGTACTTGTCGAGGTTGACGACGAACTTCCCGGGGCCGAGGCCAAGCCGCGAAGCGGTGGCCTCGATGATCCGGCGATTGGCCTGGTGCGAGCAGTAGAGATCGAGATCGGCGCCGGTCAGCTGGTTCCGCTCGAGCATGCGCAGTGCCAGGTCCTCATTCTTCTTTACCGCGAACCTGAAGACCGTCTGACCGTCCTGCTTCACGTAGTGCAGCCGCTTCTCGACCGTCTCGTGCGAGGCGGGCATGCGGCTGCCGCCGGCCGGCATGCACAGCGCATCGCCGCCCGATCCGTCGATCTCGTGAAGAAAGTCGATGATGGCCGGCTCGTCGGACCCGGCCGGCGAGAGGACAACGGCGCCGGCACCGTCGCCGAACAGGATGCAGGTGGCGCGGTCGGTGTAGTCGATGATGCTCGACATCACGTCGGCGCCGACGACCAGCGCGTGCTCGACCGCTCCGGTCGCCACCATCGACCAGCCCGCCGTGAGCGCGTAGGTGAAGCCCGAACAGGCCGCACCGAGGTCGTAGCCCCAGGCGCGACGCGCGCCGATGCGCGCCTGCAGCCGGCATGCGGTGCTCGGGAACACCGTATCGGGCGTCGTGGTGCCCACGACGATGAAGCCGATGTCATCGGGACCGACGCCGGCCTCGTCCATCGCCTGGCGGACGGCCGGCTCGGCAATGTCCGACGTACCGGTGCCCGGCTCGACGATGTGCCGCTCGCGGATGCCGGTACGCTGCAGAATCCACTCGTCCGTCGTGTCGACCATGCGCTCGAGGTCGGCATTCGTGAGCACGTTGGGAGGCACGTAGGTGCCGAGCCCCGAGATCTTCACACGACGCAATCCGTTCACCACAACTGATCCTTTCGCGGAGCGATGAGCCCGAAGTATTCGTAGGCGCGGGCCGTGGCGACGCGGCCGCGCGGCGTCCGGTCGAGAAAGCCGATCTGGATGAGAAACGGCTCGTAGATGTCTTCGATGGCGTCCTTCTCTTCACCGATCGCGGCCGCCAGGCTGCCGAGCCCGACGGGCCCGCCGCCGAACTTGTCGATGATCGTGCGCAGCAGCCGGCGATCGGCCTCGTCGAAGCCGTGGGCATCGACCTCCATCAGCTGGAGCGCATCGCGGCAGACGTCGATCGTGATCGCGCCGGCGGCCCTCACCTGCGCGAAGTCGCGCACGCGCCGCAGGAGCCGGTTGGCGATGCGCGGCGTGCCGCGCGATCGGCGCGCGATCTCGACGGCCGCCGCATCGTCGATCGCGACAGCGAGGATGCCGGCCGAACGCCGGATGATCCGCGCCAGATCGGTCTCGCCGTAGAACTCCAGCCGGTGCACGATGCCGAACCTGGCGCGGAGCGGCGAGGTGAGCAGCCCCGCACGCGTGGTGGCCCCGATCAGCGTGAACGGATGCAGCGGCATCCGCACCGATCGCGCCCCCGGCCCCTGGCCGATGATGATGTCGATCTCGAAGTCCTCCATCGCGGGATAGAGCGTCTCCTCGACGACGGCGCTCATGCGATGGATCTCGTCGATGAAGAGCACCTCGCGCGGCTGGAGGCTGCTGAGAATCGCGGCCAGATCGCCCTTGGTCTCGAGCACCGGGCCGGACGTGGTCCGAATCGGCACCTCGAGCTCGTTGGCGATGACGTTGGCGAGCGTCGTCTTGCCGAGGCCGGGAGGTCCGTACAGCAGCACGTGATCGAGCGCCTCGCCGCGCTGGCGGGCGGCCGCGATCGACACGATCAGGTTCTCGCGAAGCCGCTCCTGCCCGACGTACTCGCCGAGCGCCCGCGGGCGCAGCCCCGTCTCGTACTGCGCGTCGTCGTCGACGCGCCCCGATGCGACGATCCGCTGCTCACTCATGCGCGCGACAGCTCCCGCAGGATCTCACGGAGCGCGGCCTGGAAATCGGCGCCGCCGCTGCGGCCGAGCACGGTGTCCACGGTCTTTTCGACCGTTGTCCGCTGGTAACCGAGGTTGACGAGCGCCGACAGCAGATCGTCGCGCAGTCCGCCGGCCGCTCCCTGCGCCCCCCCGTCGTCGTCTGCGGCGCGCAGCCGGTCCTTCAGTTCGACGACCAGGCGCTCCGCCGTCTTGCGGCCGATGCCGGGAATGCTCGTGAGCCTGGCGATGTCGCCCTGCCGGATGGCGCGGACGAGGTCGGCCGGCTCGATGCCCGAAAGCACCGCGAGCGCCACCTTGGGGCCGATGCCGCTGACGGTGATCAGCCGCTCGAACAGCTCCTGTTCGAGCGGCGTGAGGAAGCCGTAGAGCTGCAGCGCATCCTCGCGTACGTGCGTGTAGATGCGCAGCGTGACGGGGGAGCCGGGCTCACCGAGGCTGTAGAACGTCGACAGCGGCACGAGCACGTCGTAACCGACGCCCTGCACGTCGACAATCAGCCGCTGCACCTGCTTCTCGGCCAGCGTGCCCGACAGCCGCGCAATCACGATGGCTGACGCCTGCCGAGCTGATCGACCCGCGCGTGGCGCCAGCTCCGGAGATGACGGGGGTCGCGTGCGGGGGCCCCGGGCCGCCCCTGGCCGCGCTGGGCGTGACAGATGGCCACCGCCAGCGCGTCGGCCGCATCGAACGGCGAGGGAGGGGTGTCGAGACCGAGCAGCAGCGCCACCATGCGCTGCACCTGCGTCTTCTCGGCGCGGCCGTAGCCGACGACCGACATCTTGATCTCGGCCGGCGTGTACTCGACGACGGGAAGGCCGGCCTGCACGGCGGCAAGCACGGCCACGCCGCGGGCGTGCCCGAGCGTCAGCGCACTGCGGGCATGCCGCGCGTGAAACAGGTTCTCGATCGCGACACAGTCCGGACGAACGTCGTCGATGGCCTGGACCAGGCCGGTGTGCACGGCGAGGAGTCGTTGCGGAAGGGACGTCCCGGCCGGTGTCGACAGTGCTCCACACGCGACGAACCGATGGCGGGTGCCGTCGGTCTCGACACATCCATATCCGGTGCGGAGCGACCCGGGATCGATCCCGAAGATTCTCACGCCAGCGAGGCCTCGATCTCCTGCTCCTCGACGTCGAAGTTCGACCAGATGTTCTTCGTGTCGTCGTGATCCTCGAGGACTTCCATCAGCTTCAGCATCTGCTGCGCATTGCGGCCCTCGAGCTTGACGTAGCTCTGCGGAAGCATCGCGACCTGCGCCGAGTCGGGCTCCACGCCGAGCGCCCGGACGGCATCGACCACGGCCTGATGCGCGTCGACCGGCGAGATGATCTGCCAGACGCCGGCTTCGTCCTTCAGGTCCTCGGCGCCGGCGTTGAGCACCGCCTCCATCAGCACGTCTTCCTCGGCCTTCTCCCGGGCGAGCGTGACGAGGCTCTTCTTGTCGAACATCCAGGCGACGCTGTTGACCTCGCCGAGGCTGCCGCCGTGCTTCGAAAGCAGGTGGCGCAGCTCGCCGACCGTGCGGTTGCGGTTGTCGGTCATCGTTTCGATGATGAGTGCCGCGCCGCCCGGGCCGTAGCCCTCGTAGGTGACCTCCTCGTAGCTGACGCCCTCTTCCTCGCCGGTGCCACGACGAATGGCACGCCGGATGTTCTCGGCCGGCATGTTGTGCGACTTGGCCTCGGCAATCACCGTCCGCAGCCGCGGATTGGCGTCCGGGTCGCCGCCGCCCAGCTTGGCGGCAATCGTCAGCTCCTTGATGATGCGCGTGAAAATCTTCCCGCGCTTCGCGTCGGCCGCTCCCTTCTTATGCTTGATGGTGTGCCATTTGGAATGGCCGGACATGCTTTCCCCCGTCGCGAAAGATCGTCGAAACGATTGCAGATTCTAGCACGCGGCCCGGTTGCGCCCCGGGTGAAATGCCGCCGGCGGCGCACCTCTGTCGAGGCGGCTGAGTGCAGGGAGGGAGTTGCGTCAGGACGCCTGCGGGCGGTCGCGCAGCGGGCAGGTGTCGCAGCTGAGCGACTCGCCGTCCGGGCCGATGACCTCCGGACCGCCGCAGGACCCGCGCAGGCACTTGTTCGAAAACAGGACGCCCACGCTCATCCCGACCATGGCAATGGCCACGATAACGACGGTCAGCAGGATGACGGTGGTCATTGTGGATCCCCGGAGGATGTCCCGGACGCGAGAGACCGCTCGAAGGCCGGCGACATCCGCTCTTCGAAACTACCATCCGGGAGGCGGATCAGAAAGAGGGCCGGAAGATCGCGCGCCGTCGCGAAGGCCATCGCCTCGTCGGGCCCCATGGCCATCAGCGCGGTCGACAGCGCGTCGGCCCGCACCCCCAGCTCGTCGACCACCGTCACCGACGCCAGCGCGTGATTGACCGGCCGCCCCGTACGCGGATCCAGGACGTGCGTGAACCGCTGTCCGTCGACCTCGCGGAAGTTGCGGTAGTCACCCGACGTCGCGATCGCCATGTCGGTGAGCGGCACGACCCGCGTCGCGCGGCGTCCCTGCCGCTGCGGCCGCTCGACACCCACCTGCCACGGCTGCCCCGTCTCGTTGCGCCCACGGGCGACCAGCTCGCCGCTGACGTCGATGAGGAAATCGGTGAGGCCCTGCGCCTCGAGGCGCGCAGCGATCCGGTCGGCGGCGTAGCCGGGTGCGATCGCCGAGAAGTCGACGCGCACCTCGGGCCTGAGCTTCCTCACCCACGCACGGCCCGGATCCAGCTCGACGAGCGTCATTCCGGTCGTCGCCTTCAGTCGTGCGACGGTCTCATCGTCCGGCGTCGTCACGTCGCGGTCGACGCCGAACCCCCAGGCGTCGATGAGCGGCGCGATCGTCGGATCCAGCGCGCCGCCGGTCTCCTCGTAGAGCCGGCGCGACCACTCGAACACGTCGAACGTCTCGGGCGCCACGGGGAACGGTTCGGTGCTCGCGGAACGGTTGAAGCGCGAGAGCTCCGACTCCGGATCCCACGTCGACATGAGCTGGTTGATGCGGACCAGCTCGTCGCGAATCCCGGCGTCGATCGCGCGGCTCCGCTCGGACGGCATCCCGCCCTCCGGCCCGACGATGCTGACCGTCCAGGTGGTGCCCATGGCCGGGCCCGACAGGACGATGGTGCGGGACGGTGCCTCCGACCGTGTGCAGCCGGCGGCGAGAAGCGGCAGAAGACAGGCGGCTGCGAGCGCGATCGCCCGGGACCGGAGTCCCGGAGCGATCGCCGCCGGGCGCGGGCGCGACGGCCCCTGCGCGCGGACGGTGCTCATATCAGCCGAAGTCGTCGAACAGGATGTTCTCGCGCTCGACGCCGAGGTCCGTCAGCATCTTCATGCACGCGGCGAGCATGGCCGGCGGACCGCACAGGTAGTACTCGATGTCCTCGGGCGCCGGGTGATTCTTCAGGTAGTTCTCGTAGACGACCTGGTGGATGAACCCGGTCGGGCCGGTCCAGTTGTCCTCGGGCAGCGGCTCGGACAGCGCGAGCGTCCACTGGAAGTTGGGGAAGTCGCGCTGAATCGAGTCGAAATCCTCGACGTAGAACGCCTCGCGGAGGCTCCGGGCGCCGTACCAGAAGGTCACCTTGCGATGGGTCTTCAGCCGGCGGAACTGGTCGAAGATGTGCGACCGCATGGGCGCCATGCCGGCGCCGCCGCCGATGAACATCATCTCGTTGTCGGTTTCGCGGGCGAAGAACTCGCCGAACGGCCCCGAGATGGTGACCTTGTCACCCGGCTTGAGGCTGAAGATGTACGACGACATCTTGCCGGGCGGCACGTCGGGCATGCGCGGCGGCGGCGACGCGATGCGCACGTTCAGCATGATGATGCCGAGCTCTTCGGGATAGTTCGCCATCGAGTAGGCGCGCGTGACCGGTTCGTCGACCTTCGACACGTAGCGCCACATGTCGAACTTGTCCCAGTCGTCGCGGTACTTCGGGTCGATGTCGAAGTCGGCGTACCGCACCTCGTGCGGCGGGCACTCAATCTGGATGTAGCCGCCGGCGCGGAACGGCACGACCTCGCCGGGCGGCAGCTCGAGCACGAGCTCCTTGATGAACGTCGCGACGTTGCGGTTCGAGCGGACCGTGCACTCCCACTTGCGGACCGAGAAGACCTCGGGCGGCACTTCGATCCGCATGTCGTTCTTGACCTTCACCTGACAGCTGAGGCGCACGCCCTCGCGCGCCTCGCCGCGCGAGACGTGGCTCTGCTCGGTGGGCAGCAGCGCGCCGCCGCCGTCGAAGACCTTCACCTTGCAGACGCCGCACGTGCCCTTGCCGCCGCAGGCCGACGGAATGAAGATGCCGTTGGCGGCGAGCGTCCCGAGCAGTGTCCCGCCGGCGTTCGTCTCGATCGCCTTCGACTCGTCCTCGTTGATGACGATGCGGACCTTCCCGCTGGCGACGAGGCGGCTCCGGGCCACGAGCAGCAGGCCCACCACCGACAGGATGATGCCGGTGAACATCCCGACGCCGACGACGATTGTGGTGATCATCTGATTCGCCCTACAGCTGGATGCCGGCGAACGCCATGAATCCGATGGCCATCAGGCCGGTCACGATGAAGGTCATGCCGAGGCCGCGCAGGCCGTCAGGCACATTGCTGTAGCGCATCTTCTCGCGAATCGACGCAAGCGCGATGATGGCCAGTGCCCACCCGGTGCCCGACCCGATGCCGTAGACGACGCTCTCACCGAACGTGTACGACCGCTCCACCATGAACAGCGTGCCGCCGAAGATGGCGCAGTTGACCGCGATGAGCGGCAGGAAGATCCCGAGCGTGCCGTAGAGCGCCGGCACGTGCCGCTCGAGCACCATCTCGACCACCTGAACCACCGCGGCGATGATGCCGATGTAGGTCAGGAAGCCCAGGAACGACAGGTCCTGTGTCGCGAGCGACGGGTGGACCCAGGCGAGCGCCCCTTCCTTCAGCAGGTAGTGATAGACGAGGTTGTTGATCGGCACGGTCAGCGTCTGCACGACGACGACCGCAGCGCCGAGCCCGATGGCCGTCTCCACCTTCTTGGACACGGCGAGGAACGAACACATGCCCAGGAAGAAGGCCAGGGCCATGTTCTCGATGAAGACCGACTTGACGAACAGGCCGAGATAGTGCTCCGTCATCTCATCCCTCCGCCGGCTCGACCTGCTCGGGCTTCCACGTGCGGAGCACCCAGATGAACAGACCGATCAGGAAGAACGCGCCGGGCGCGAGCACCATCAGCCCGTTGGGCGAGTACCAGCCCCCCTCGGCCGCCAGCGCCAGCACCGGCCGCCCGAAGAACGTTCCCGATCCGAAGATCTCGCGCATCGCGCCGACCACGAGCAGGATCACGCCGTAGCCCATCCCGTTGCCGATGCCGTCGATGAAGCTCAGCCGCGGCGGGTTCTGCATGGCGAACGCCTCGGCGCGGCCCATCACGATGCAGTTGGTGATGATCAGGCCGACGAACACCGACAGCTGCTTCGCGATGTCGAACAGGAACGCCTTGAGGACCTGGTCGACGACGATGACGAGCGAGGCAATGATCGTCAACTGCACGATCATGCGGATGCTCGGCGGTGTGTAGTTCCGCACCAGGCTCACGAAGAAGTTCGAGAAACCCACGACGAGGATGACCGCCACGGTCATGACCAGCGCGGTCTCCATCTTCGTCGTCACGGCGAGCGCCGAGCAGATGCCCAGGACCTGCAGTGCGATCGGGTTGTTGTTGATCAGCGGATCGAACAGAACGTTACTAGCCTTCGGCGCCGCCATTGGCCGCCTCCTTCAGTTGCGCCAGGTACGGTCCGAACCCGTGCTCGCCCAGCCAGAAGTTCACCGTGCGCTCAACGCCGCGGCCGGTGATCGTCGCGCCCGAGATGCCGTCGATCCGGTGCGGATCGCGATCAGCCGGCCCCGCTCTGCCGCGGATCACCTCGATGGCCGGCTCGCCCGACTCGTCGAACGCGAGCCGGTTCTCCCAGACGGCCTTCCAGCGGGGATTGTCGATCTCGCCGCCGAGCCCCGGCGTCTCGCCATGCTGATAGAACGTGATGCCGCGGATCGTCCGCAGATCCGCGTCGAGCGC
>QGVF01000130.1 GCA_003242705.1 Acidobacteriota bacterium | reverse complement strand
ACACGGCCAGCGGCGGCGCGAGCGCGGCATCGCGCGCCCGCGCCGCCGCAGCTGCCGCCGCGGCAGCCGCCGCCACGATCAGCACGCCCTGCCGGCCGCGCCCGGCCGGCAGGGCCACGGCCAGCGACACGGCCGCCACCGCAACCGCCGCAGCCGCGCGATCCGGCAGCGGCCACGTCACACTGCACCAGGCCCCCACGATCGCCGCGACGGCCATCGCGTGCACGAGCACGCCCGTCGCCTTTGCAAGAGCCGGGCACAACACATCGCGCGCAGCACCAGCGATTCCCCACGGCCCACAGTGCAGAAACTGCGATCCTCACGATTGCGCGCATCGCGGTTTCTGCCAGTGCGGGCCCGCCCTCGCTGCACGCACCGCCCCTCGTCCTCACCTCCGATGCCCGCCGTGCGCGCCGCCGACCATTTGCGACGTTCCTGATCCGACTCCCGTCCAGATCCCGCGACGGGTACGCGTACACTCCCGATCCCCGCCCGGTGTATCCTCCCGATCAGGGACGGCATCCCTCCCTGCCTGTCTGTTACCAGCGACAAGGAGTCGTTTCACATGTCCGTTACCTCACTACGTACTCTTCCCGCTCTCGCCTGCGCACTCGTTATCGCCGGCGCGGCCCCCGTCGCCGCGCAGTCGTCGTCTTCTTTCGTTCCTGCGACCCCGACGCTCCGCGCCGACATCGTCTCGACCGAAAGCGCCATCGCCTCGGCCGAACGGGCGCTGGCTCCGGCGCCGGCCCCCGCTGCCGCTCCTCGCGCCCTGGCGCCTGCAGCCCAGGCCTTCCGGAATGACCAGGGCGCCGGGTTCGGGATTCTCGGGATGATCACGCGCGCCGACTGGCGCACCGATGGCTTCGATGAGCTGATCGACAGCCGCACCGGCTGGGGCGCCGGCCTCTGGTTCGGCGGCAACAAGGGTGGCGTGTTCGGCGGCGTCGGCGAGCTCATCTACACCGAACGCCGCATCGAGCAGTCCGGCCTCGAGCTCGAGACGAAGTCGATCGAGGTGCCGCTGCTGCTCCGCATCAACATCGGCCAGCGCAGCCGCGCCGGCTTCGCCGTCTACGGCGTCGGCGGTCCCGTGCTCACCTGGCACCTGAAGCACACGCTCGAAGGCCAGGACGTCGGCGACAGCTACCGCAGCGGCGACATCGGCCTGATGGCCGGCGCCGGCTTCGAGGTGTTCCACATCGGCATCGAAGGCCGCGGCAACTGGGGCTACCGCACCGTCTCGCTCGACGGCGACTTCGACAAGGCGAAGAGCTACCAGTTCGAGCTGGTCGGCAAGATCCGCTTCAACTGAGGCCCTGACACACCAGGGCCCGGCCGCAGCGTTGCCGCCGCGCCGGGCCCTGTCGATGACCTGCCTGCCGCGCGGGTGCCGCCGGCGCCCGCGACGTCCTTCTTTCTCCTTCTCCGCTAGAACCGCACGTGCAGCGCGCCGCCGTGCGACGTCTCGCCCGTCGCATTGCGGTACTGATACTCGAAGCGCCACGTCGCGCGGGTCGTGTACCACGTGCCGCCCGCGCGGATCTTGAGGATGTTCTTCGGCGCCGGCTTCCCGTCGACGAAGAACCGGCTGTCGCCCGCGTCCGGGAACTCGAGCTCGGTCGTCGTCTCGCCGTCGGTCATCTCGCGGCGGAACAGCACCTCGCCGAACGGCTGGAAGTCGCCCTCGCGCCGCCACGCGTTGAACAGCATGTTGAACTGCCGGAGCCGCAGCTCCTGCTCGGGTGCCTCGAGCGAGAGCACGCCGGCGCCGTGCTCGGTGAACCCCTGCCGCGTGAAGGTCGCCTGCCGGTAGCCGAGCACGTACGACATCGTGTAGGTCTTCACGTCGTGCTCGTCCTCCCAGTCGAACCAGCGATCCTTGACCAGCGTCACTTCCTCGGCGTGCGCCTCGCGCAGGATCCCCTCGCCCATCGGGTCGCCGCCGAGCTCGTCGGGCAGCTTCGCCTGGAACGCGAGCTGGCGCGTCGTCTCCATCTTCTGGCGCGCGAACATGCCGCCGCCCCGCACGCCGAACGTCTTCGGCTTCCACCCTGCGTAGCCGAACGCGCGCGGTGAGACGATGTCGCCGTTCGACGCCAGGTCGGTGAGATTGATCGAGCCGGCCGCCAGGCCGCCGCCAAGGCCGAACGTCACCGAGCCCGATGGCCGATAGTCCATGCCCGCCATCGTCGATCCCAGATCGATCGTCCCGATGCGCCGGCCGCCGTCCTTCAGCGTGGTGCGCTGCCCGCCGCCGTTGGCCCACCAGCTCGCGCCGAGGTTGCTGCCGAGGCGCGAATCGCGCCGCCGCCGGAAGATCTGCTCGCGGACGACGTCGTTCGCCATCTCCGAGTCGGTGAAGCCGACCTGGGTGAACGTCGCGTGCGCCTCACCCGAAATCTGTCGCAGCGCCTGCTCGAGCTCGCTGTCGCTCAACCCGGCGACCTGCTCGAAGATGTTCTCCCACTCGCCGGTCGGGTTCTGCTTCAGCCGATCGAGGATGCCGCCCACGCTCCTCGCGTTCGGGTTCGTCACCTCGTCCTCGAACGGGATCCCGAGGTTCACCATCGTCACGAACAGCCGGTTCTCGTCCTGCCGCAGGATCATCCGCAGCAGCGGATCGGCCGACGTGCCGACCGTGTTCTGCATCTCGAGGCCGCCGTCGGCGCTGAGCGCGAGGAACGACGTGGTCCGCTCGGTGAGCGGCCCGGTCGGCGTGATGTCGATCGTCGCGCCGTCGAACAGGCCGCTGCCCGTGATCGCGAGCGCCGGAGTCGTCCCCTGCGCCACCGGCAGGAACAGCTGCGATCCGGGATTCATTGTCAGGTTCCCGGTGATGGTGAGCAGCGGCGCGTCGAA
This sequence comes from Acidobacteriota bacterium, assembly GCA_003242705.1. Lineage (GTDB taxonomy): Bacteria > Acidobacteriota > Vicinamibacteria > Vicinamibacterales > SCN-69-37 > SCN-69-37. Next base: position 7,180 of record QGVF01000130.1, on the reverse strand, counting down.
CGTGTTCCGCGGCGCCGCCTGCGTCGTCTTCGCACTGGCAGAGGCCGGCGCCTGATCGGGTGCCGGGACGAACAGGATGCCGCCGTTGATCGTCAGCGGCCCGGTGAGCGTCCCGCGCGCACGCAGCGCGCCACCCGGTCCGACGACGACGCGGCTGGCGAGCGTGCCGTCGAGATCGACGATGCCCTGGGTGATCGAGAAGAGGCCGGTGTGGTCGTGTGCCCCGCGCAGACCGAGAATGCCGGTACCGATTTTCTCGAACGCGCCGCTGCCCGAGAGCGTGCCGTCGAACAGGTAGCTGCCCGCGCCGCCGAACGTCACGACCGCCTCGCTCTGCAGCCGTCCGCGCAGTGTCGCGCCGGTGCCCACGAGCCGGCCGCCGCTGATGATTGTGCCGCCCGTGTGCACGAGTGGCGCTTCCAGCGTGACCGTGCCGCTGCCCGCCTTCTCGAATACGCCCGATCCCGTCATCGCGCCGTTGAACGTGCCGTCGAACGACTGATCGAGCACCACGCGCGCGTCGTTGACGACAACGCCCTGAAGGCTCGAGGTGGTGGCGCGGAGCGTGCCGCCGGCGACGAGCGTGCCGCCGGAGTAGCTGTTCGAGCCGGTCAGTGTGAGCGTGCCCGTGCCGTTCTTCACGAGAGCGCCCGTGCCGGTCATTGCACCCGACCACGTTCCGTCGGTCGTCTGCTCGAAGACCACCGCCGCGTTGTTGACGACATCGCCGGGAAGGCTGTCGCTCGTGGTGAGCAGGATGCCGTCCTCGACGACCGTGCCGCCCGTGTAACTGTTCGAGCCGATGAGGCCGAAGATGCCGCCGCCGGTTTTCACGAGCCTGCCGGCGCCGGTGATGCTGCCGCCGAAGACGCTGGTCGCGTCGCCGCCGCCGACGGTGAGCGTGGCCGAGCCGAGCGCGACCTGTCCCGTGCCGGTGAGGCTGCCGATGGCCTGCGGGAAGCCGTTGAGATCGAGCAGGCCTGCCGCGTCGACGTTCACGATGGCGGTCGGAGAGAAGGAAATCGGTGCGCCGAGGCGAAGCGTGCCGGCCTCGACGCTGGTCGGTCCGGTCCACGACGAAGCCGCGTTGTTCAGCACGAGCGTGCCGGTGCCGAGCTTCGTGAGCCCACCGGGGCCCGAGACCACGCCGTTGAAAGTGGCAACCGTGCTGCCGCGCGTGTCGACGGCGCCGCCGCCCGTGCCGAGCGTGATCGGCCGGTCCGTCGTGAAGCTGATGTCAGGCATCAGGGCGAGCGTGCCGCGGCCCGCCGCATCGCCGAGCGTGAGCGACGAGTCCTCGACGCCGAGCGCGCTGTCGGCCCCGATGAGCAGCGTGCTGTTGCCGCCGACGATGGTGCCGCCGTGGTAGAGGTTATCGGTGCTGGTCAGCGCCAGCAGGCCGCCGCCCGTGACGTGCAGCGGGCCGAGCTCGTCGAGGAACTCGCTGTTGTCGTAGACGTTGCCGTTCCAGGTGACCGTCCGGCCCGGCGCGATGCGCAGCGTGCCGTTGGCGCCGACGTAGAGATCCTGGTCGAACGTCGCGTTGCCGGTGATGGCCAGCGTCGCGTTGGCGTTGAGCGACACGTAGTCCGTGCCGAGGTTCCGCTCGTCGGTCACCTGGAGCGTGCCGCCGCAGACCATCGTCCCGCCCGTGTACGTGTTGTTGCCGGAAAGCACCAGCGTGCCGTCGCCGCACTTCCGGAGGCTCCACCAGCCGTTCGCCTGGCCGTTGCCAGACTCGTCCGTGATGTCGTCTTCGATGGTGACGATGGTGCCGGGTGCAACATCGAACTGGAGCGAGCCGATGCCGGCGAGGAAGATGCCGGAGCCGAAGGCGAGCCCGGCCGTGCCATCGCCCGAACCGGCGCCGGCCGCGACCGAGCTGCCGGTGATCCGGAAGTTGTCGAGGACCTGGATGGAACCGCCGTCTTCGACGAAGAGCGCGCCGCCGAGGCCCGCGCCGCCGCCGGCGCCGGCCAGCCCGCCGTTGCCTCCGTACGGACCGCCGATACCGGGCGTGACGGCCGCGCTGCCGCCGCCGCCACCGTAGCCGCCGTTGCCGCCCTGGAAGTCGGCGCCGCCGCCGCCCCCGCCATAACCGCCCGAACCCGCCTGGTCGAAGCCCGCGCCGCCACCGCCGCCGAATCCGCCGTGGCCCGGCAGGAAGTAGAGCCCTTCTCCGCCGCCGATACCGCCACCGCCGCCGGCTTCCATGCCCGATCCGCCGCCGCCGCCGTACTGACCGCCGCCACCGTTGCTGCCGGCGCCGGCCTCGGGCTGTCCGATCGCAATGCCGTCGCCGCCGTCGTCGCCGTCCGTGCCGCCGGCGGCCGTATGGCCGAGGCCACCGCCGCCACCGAACGACCCGCCCGTTCCGGCGCCGCCGGGGCCGCCCATACCGCCGCCGCCGCCCCAGCCGTCGCCCGTCACCGCGCCGCCGGCGCCACCGGCCGCCTGGCTGTTCTGGATGGTGACGTTGCGGATCTGCACGTGGACGCCTTCACCGACGAACAGCGCGCCGCCAAGTCCCGCGCCGCCGCCACCCGGCTGCGCGCCGGCGCCGCCGGCGCCGCCAGTTGCGATCGTGTCGGCGATCGTCAGGTTCTCAATAGTGACCGTGATGCCGACGTCCGCGCCGAACGGCCGCATCGCCATCAATCCGCGGAACTGTCCCGCTCCCGAGAGCGTGAAGCTGGCGCCGTCGATCGTCACCCCGGTCGAGACGACCGGCAGGTCGCCCGAGAGCGTGATGTTCGAGGTGAAGCGGATGATGTCGCCTTCCTGCACCGCCGCGAGCGCGTTGCGCAGTTCGGTCTCGTTGCCAACGGGAACGATCGCCTGCGCCCTGGCCGATCGGGGCACAAAACACAAAATCGTGATCGCGATGATGACGAGCGTGTAGTGGGCGTGTTTCGACATGAATCTCCGACGTGCGCGAGGAGTATATCCGCAGCGATCGACGAGGAGCGCATCGATCGCGCGATCCCCTGACACCGTCTGTCAGTGGTGATCGACGACGCTGACCCGTATCACCGAAAGGAGTCAGCTGTGATTCGTCGAAGCCTCCCCTTCACGTCGTTGATTCTGACTGCCGCGCTCGTGTCGTCGGGCTGCGGTCTAGTGTTCGGCGGCACGCGCCAGACCATTCGCGTCGAGTCGACGCCGACGGGTGCGAGTGTCAGTACAGATCCCGCAACGAGCGAGTACACAACGCCCGCGTCGTTCAGCCTGCAGCGCAACAGAAGCTATGCGATGACGCTCTCCGCGCCCGGCTATACGTCGCGCACTGTCGAGCTCCAGCGCTCGATGCGCGTCGGCATCGTCGTGCTCGACATCGTGTTCGGCCTGGTGCCGGTGGTCGTCGATGCCGCGACGGGCGCGTGGTACAAGCTGACCCCCGAGCACCACACGGTCGTGCTGGAGCGCGTCGAAGCGAACGTCGACGGCCCCGAGCAGGTGGTCGTATCCGTGCGGCGTGATCCCGGCCGCGACGGCGGCAGTGTTCAGGTGCAGGCCTATGATCCGCGGGTCGAGGTCTCGGTGAAGCTTGCCCCAGTCGACTGACCGGTTGACTGCAGGCGCGAGTCTCGAAACCGATTGCGGTTCATATGCGACTCCCGTCGCTGCACGCCGTGCAGGGTCCGCCGCCGAGGCCGGTCGCGCCCACGCGCCGGGGACGGCGTGTGCGCGCCGCCCCAGGGCGTGACGTGCTCCGGCGGGCCGTGTGGGCGCTGGCCCAGCTGCGCGCCGGCCGGTCGCTGACCGCGCCGGCGCTCGCTTCACACTTCGAGGTCAGCCTCCGGACCGCCTATCGGGACTTCGACTTCCTGCGCGACGACTGGAACGTCCCGATCGAGTTCGACTACTCGCGCGGGACCTACCGGCTCACCGCGCCGACCGCGCTCGTCGCGCCCATCACGCTCAGCCGCGGCGAGATCGTTGCGCTGTTCTTCGCCGAGAAGGTGCTGGCACAGTATCGCGGGACGCCGTTCGAGGCCGACCTCGAGACGGCGCTGCGCAAGGTGCGCGAGCTGCTTCCCGAAGAGGTGTCGGTCTCGCCCGGCGTCCTCGACGCGTGCCTCTCGCTCGATCCCGGCCCTACCTACCGTCCCGATCCGCGAATCTTCGCCGACGTGCTCGACGCCCTCAGCCGGCGCCGCGTGGCGCTTGTCCGCTACCGCAGCCTCTCGGGCGGACGGACAACGGACCGACGGATTCATCCGTGCCACGTCTTCAATCACCGCGGCGACTGGTATGTGGCCGCGTGGGATGAGACCCGCCGCCAGGTCCGCGACTTCGCCCTGCACCGCATCCTGCGGATTTCCCTGACGCACGACGCCTGCGAGGTGCCCGTCGACTTCGACTTTCGCCGCTACGGAGGCGATGCGTTCGGCATCGAGAAGGGCGCGCGTCCCGTCGACGTCGTCATCCGCTTTGCGCCGCGGCAGGCGCGCTGGATCCGCGAGCGGCAGTGGCACCCGAGCGCCCGCGTCCGCAACGAAGCCGACGGCGGCTGCCGGCTGCACCTCCGCGTGAGCGGCCTGGACGAACTGAAACGGTGGGTGATGCAGTTCGGCGCCGAGGCCGAAGTGCTGAAGCCGGCAAGCCTGAGGCGGGAGGTAGCAAGGGAACTGAGAGAGGCGTCGAAGGCGTACGAAAGAGACTGAACACTTCTTCCCGAACGGTCGCTCGACTCCCCTCAAGAGTCTTCGAATGCAACCGACTGACTCTGATCGATGCGCAGGACCTTCCTCGTCTGCTACGACATCTCGGACGAGAAGCGTCTGGCCCGCGTCGCGAAGACGATGCGCGGATATGGACAGCGGATTCAGTACTCGGTCTTCGAATGTCAGCTGAACGGACGCGACCTCGCGCGGTGTCGGGCTGACCTGTCCGCGATCATCGACCATCGCAAGGATCAGGTGCTCTTCGTGGACCTCGGCCCGGCCGAGGGACGCGGCGACCGGGTCATTGTTTCACTCGGGCGGGCGTACTCACCCATCGATGCGCCCTGCCTGATTGCCGGATGAGTGCGATGTCGGCGAGTCCCGTTTCCTCTACGTCTCCAGGCGCGACGGCCCGCCCGGCTGCGGCCGACTACCTGCCGGCGCGGATGGTCAACGAGTTCGTCTACTGTCCCCGCCTCTTCTACTACGAGTGGGTGGAGGGTGTCTTCGTGCACAACACCGACACGGTCGAAGGCGCCGTGCGGCACGAACGTGTCGATACCGACGGCGAACCGCTCACGCCGGCGGAGATGCTCGGAGATGAAGAGAGCGGCAAGGCACGAAGCGTTCAACTCGCGAGCGACCGTCATGGCCTGATCGCAAAGATGGACGTCGTCGAGGTGCGGGACGGCCGTGTGATTCCCGTCGACTACAAGAAGGGCCGACCGCGCGAGGAGGAATCCGGGCCGGCCGCCTGGCCCGCCGACCGTGCGCAGGTCGGTGTTCAGGCGCTGATCCTCCGCGAGAACGGCTATACGTGTGATGAAGCCGTCCTCTACTACGCGTCGACGACGCAGCGCGTCCGGGTCCGCGTGGACGATGCCCTTCTCACCGAGGTCATCTCGCTCGCCCGCAACGCCCGGGCCGTCGCAGCAGGCCCCATCCCCGAACCGCTCGTCGACAGCCCCAAGTGCCCCCGCTGTTCGCTGGTCGGCATCTGTCTGCCGGACGAGACGCACAGTGTCGCGCATCGGGCAAGCCCCGACGACCTGATGCAGCCGTGGCTCCTGCCCCCTGAGCAGGGCGCCGCGGAAACGCCCCCGGGCAGTGTGCGACGTCTCGTCCCTGCCCGCGACGATCTCCGCCCCCTGTACGTCGTCGGCCAGGGCATGACGGTCGGACGATCGGGCTCTGTGCTTCAGGTGAGGGATCGTGAGCGAAAAGTCGTGCAGGAGGCGCGACTGATCGACATCAGCCAGGTGAACCTCTTCGGCAATGTCACGCTCACGGCGGCTGCGGTACAGGAGCTCTGCCGTGCGGGCAAGCCGATTGCGTACTTCTCGACCGGGGGCTGGTTCTATGGGCTGACGGGGCCCGTCGGTCCGAAGAATGCGTTCCTCAGGGCCGAGCAGTTCCGGAAGGCTGACTCTCCCACCTTCTGCCGACTCGTGGCGGCGCGCACGGTCGCCGCAAAGATCCGCAATCAGCGGACGATGCTGCAGCGGAATCATGTGGAGCCGCCGAGGAACGTGCTCGAGATGATGCGCAGCCTCGCCCGGAAGGCAGAGGATGCTGCGACGATTGACGAGCTGCTGGGCATCGAAGGCACGGCCGCCCGGGTCTACTTCGAGCACTTCGCGGGCATGGTCAAGGTCGAAGACGGGGAGGGAACCGGCGGGAATGGCTTCACGTTCTCGTTCGAGCAGCGCAACCGCCGGCCGCCCCGCGATCCGGTGAACGCGCTTCTCTCGCTCGCGTACAGTCTGCTCGCGCGCGACCTGACCGTCGTGGCGACCATGGTCGGCCTGGATCCGTACTGGGGCTTCTTCCATCAGCCACGGTTCGGCCGGCCGGCGCTCGCGCTCGATCTGATGGAGATGTTCCGGCCCATCGTTGCAGACTCCGTCGTGCTGACGGCTATCAACACGCGCATGGTCCAGCCAGGCGATTTTGTGCGGGCGGGCACGGCCGTGTCGCTGACGCCCGAGGGACGCAAGGGTCTGCTGCGTGCGTACGAGCAGCGGATGGATCATCTGGTGACGCATCCGCTCTTCGACTACCGGGTCAGTTACCGCCGCGTGCTCGAGATCCAGGCGAGGCTCCTCGCGCGGTATATCTGTGGCGAGATCGATCACTACCCCACGTTCGAGACGCGCTGACGCGAGCGGCGGGGTGATGCGGGAAATGCGGGGACCGCTCGACGGCGGCAAACGACTGAGTCGAGGGGACTTGACCGGATGCGACCGTCGCAGGATATGCTGTCGGGTCGTCGGGCGGCCGACCGCTCGCAACCGGCCCCGCAGGTCTTTGAAAACAGGATACTTGCGGGGCGGGCCCTTTCCGGTGATGAAGATCACCGGCTCCGTTGAAGCCTCGTCTGCCTCGCGGAGTTCTCGCGCGTGCCCTACATCTTTCCGGTGATGAAGATCACCGGCTCCGTTGAAGCTCCGACGAGAGCGACGAGGCCTTCGTGGCGCGGCTCTTTCCGGTGATGAAGATCACCGGCTCCGTTG
>QGVF01000011.1 GCA_003242705.1 Acidobacteriota bacterium | reverse complement strand
CGCCGGCCTGTGGGGTCTTCTTGTTGCGGAAGTTGTGCGACTCGTCGATGACGACGAGGTCGTAGTTGCCCCAGTTGACGTGCGCGAGGTCGATGTCTCCAGACATCCCGCGATCACGCGAGAGGTCCGTGTGGTTGAGGACGTCGTAGTTGAAGCGGTCGGGAGCGAGGACGTTGCGCCGGTCGTTGGACTTGTACAGCGTCCAGTTGTCCCGCAGCCGCTTGGGGCAGAGCACGAGCACCCGGTCGTTGCGCAACTCGTAATACTTGATGATCGCGAGTGCCTCGAAGGTCTTGCCCAGGCCGACGCTGTCCGCGATGATGCAGCCGCCGAAGCGGTTCAACTTGTCGATCGCGCCGACCACGCCGTCGCGTTGAAACCTGTACAGCTTCTTCCAGACGACGGTGTTACGGATACCCGTGGCAGACTTGATGATCTGCTCTTCGTCGAGCGCGTCTCCGTGGCTGGAGAAGAGATGGTGCAACACCAGTGCGTAGATCAGGTGCGGGTCCCGATGGCTGGCGAGCGCCGTAATGTGACGCAGCAATTCGTCCTTCGCTCCGCGCGTGTCGGGAAGACTCGCCCATTGGCTCTCGAACCATTGGGCGAGCATGCCGGCTTCGTCGGCTGATTCCGATGCCTGGATCAGGTTCAGAGGATTCCCGGGAACCAGCCCAAGTCCTTCAGACGTGAGGCCGACGGCTCCGAGCAGGGCTTGCACGGGGGCTCCGGATGGGCCGCGCAACACGAGCGTTCCCTGGGGAACGCTGCCCCCGGCCAAGCGAATGGTCACGTTGTCATTGAGCCACCGGAGTAGACGGGCCGCGAGCCATCGTGTCTGCAGCTGATTGCGGGCGGCACGCTCATTGGCCGTGCCAATGAGTGCATGGCCGTCGAGGCCCGCGGGCAATACCAATCGACAGGCTGGGCCACGATTCAGGCTGCCGCCCAGCTCACCGAAACCGAACAGGGAAAGAGCCGGAGACACCACGTCGATGGACGTGCCATCGCCCAGGTGCGGTCGCACGATGTCGGCGACGCGGTCACTTCCAGTGTTGTGGACAAGTCTCATCGGGTTGCGTTCCGGATGTTGCCTTCGCCGGATTGGCCGGCGGAGCGGATAGAGCGGTGCAGCGAGTCGGCCGCGTACCAGAGCGCGGCTTCATAGCGGACAGAGGCGGCGGAGGTTTGGTTGCTGTTCCTTTTCGGCTGGCCCATTGGGGTTTCTTGTCGTGTTGTACGGGCGGGCGAATGTCTTGGGAAATCGTGAAACCGCAAGACTGCTTCGCGCTGCCACCGGGCAGCTCAATTCGTGGTCTGTTCGATGTCCGGGCCGTCGACAGAAGGTCCGAGGGTGCCAGGGGTAGCGGCTCCTCGGCACCACCGGCCGCGTGGGTAGGCCGGTCCCTACCACCAGACGGTCAGGTGAGCCGCCGGCCTGCTGCCGGCAACCAGCACGGTGTGGGCGAGGAACCGGTTCGCCTCGAGGGTCACAATCGCCGCTCCAGACAGTCATGAGGTGACACGGTGGGACACAGGATGGGATGAGCGGCGCACGCAGTCAAGATGGGGCGGGGGCCGACGTGCCCCGTCAGCAAGCAGGAAACGAGGAGGCGGGCACCTGCGGGAACCGTCGGACGGACGGGCGCGGACGAAGGAAGGGACGGGCCAGGGAGGGCGAGGCCTGGCGCTTCCGGCGGCGGGGTGCGCTGAAGCAGCGGTATTGCCGGGCTTCGGGCGGTGCTGAGGCGCGCGCCACTTTCGGGGGAGCGGGTACCTGGGCAGCGACGGAACGAGAGTGGCATCCAGCTTGACTGCGCCGGGCGCGGCGGGCAGAGGCCGGGCCGTTGGGCGATGTCCCCGCCCCGCGACAGAAGGGCCGCTTCTGTCGTATCGTGATGTCTCGTTGGTGGTGCCTGGTCCGAGTGTCTAAGTTGTTGAATATAAAGAGCAAAGCGGGAGAATTCCCGGCTCCGTGCAGCGGGAGACCGGGCCGGCAGGGCTCCGGATGCGACTACGCAGCCGCGCGGCAAGTGTGGGCAGGCGCGGAGTCCCGGCGGAATCAGGCGGGGCGCCGGGCCCGATGCGGTGAGGACCGATGACGAAGGAGTTCGTTCATCTCCACCTGCACACCGAGTACTCGCTGCTCGACGGCGCCTGCCGCATCGGGGAGCTGCTCGACCGGGCCGTGGAGCTGAACATGCCCGCGGTGGCGGTGACCGAGCACGGCAACATGTTCTCGGCCGTCGTCTTCCACGACCAGGCGCGCAAGCGCGGCATCAAGCCGATTCTCGGGTGTGAGGTGTACGTCGCGCCGGGCGATCGGCGCGACAAGTCGGGCACGCCGGGCGAGACGGCCAACCACCTGGTGCTGCTGGCCGAGACGAACGAGGGCTACCACAACCTCATCAAGCTCGTCTCGGCCGGCTACACGGAGGGCTTCTACTACCGGCCGCGCATCGACAAGGACCTGCTGGCGCAGCACGCGCGCGGGCTGATCGGCCTGAGCAGCTGCCTGAAGGGAGAGGTGGCCACCGGCATCCGCACCGACCAGGTGAAGAAGGCCGTCGAGGCGGCGGCCACCTACCGCGACATCCTGGGCGACGGGAACTTCTTCCTCGAGATGCAGGATCAGGGGGTGCCGGAGCAGCCGAAGGTGAACGCCGGGCTGCTGCCGATTGCCCGGGATCTCGGCCTGCCGCTCGTCTGCACGAACGACGTGCACTACCTGCGGCAGAGCGACCAGCACCCGCACGACATCCTGCTCTGCATCGGGACCGGTAAGAGCGCGAGCGACGCGAAGCGGCTGCGCTACCACGGCGATCAGTTCTTCCTGAAGAGCGCCGACGAGATGTGGCACGTCTTCGGCGACTACCCGGAGGCGCTGCGCAACACGCTGCTGATCGCCGAGCGCTGCAACGTCGAGCTGCCGAAGGGCGAGGCGCACCTGCCGGACTTCGACGTGCCGCCCGGCTACGACACCGACTCGTACTTCGAGCACGTCGTCTGGGAAGGCTTCCGGGAGCGGCTGCCGCGCTGGCAGGCGATGGCGGAGCGGGGCGAGCTGCGCCATTCGATTTCGGAGTACGAGCAGCGGCTCGCCTTCGAGATCGACATCATCAAGAAGATGCGCTATCCCGGATACTTCCTGATTGTCTGGGATTTCATCCGGTACGCGCGCGAGCAGGGCATCCCGGTCGGGCCGGGCCGCGGCTCGGCGGCCGGCAGCCTGGTGGCCTACTGCATGCGGATCACCGACGTCGATCCGCTGCACTTCGATCTGTACTTCGAGCGCTTCCTGAACCCCGAGCGCGTCACGCTGCCCGACATCGATATCGACTTCTGCGAGCGGCGGCGCGGCGAGGTCATCGATTACGTCACGCGGAAGTACGGCCGCGAGAACGTCGCGCAGATCATCACGTTCGGCACGATGAAGGCGAAGGCCGTCATCCGCGACGTGGCGCGCGTGATGGAAATGCCGATCAGCGAGGCCGACCGGGTGGCGAAGCTGGTGCCCAACCAGCTCGACATGACGCTCGACCTCGCGCTCAAGGAGAGCCCGCAGCTGGCCGAGCTCGAGCGCAGCGATCCGCGCGTGCGCGAGCTGATCGCCGTCGGCCGGCGCCTCGAGGGCATGACGCGCCACGCGTCGGTGCACGCGGCCGGCGTGGTGATCGCCCCGCGGCCGCTCACCGAGTTCGTCCCGCTCTACCGCAGCCCGAAGGACGAGGGCATCGTCACGCAGTGGGCGATGAAGGAGATCGAGCGTGTCGGCCTGCTGAAGATGGACTTCCTCGGGCTGAGCACGCTCACGCTGCTCTTCGACGCGGTCGAGCACATCCGCGAGACGACCGGCGAGGTCATCGATCTCGATCGGATCCCGGTCGACGACGAGAAGACCTACCAGCTGTTTCAGGCGGGGCAGACGCACGGCGTGTTCCAGTTCGAAAGCTCGGGGATGCGCGACACGCTGCGCAAGGCGCGCCCGGCCTGCTTCGAGGACCTGATCGCCCTGAACGCGCTCTACCGGCCGGGGCCGCTGCGCGGCGGGGTCGTCGACGACTTCATCAACCGGAAGCACGGGCGCGTCGAGATCAAGTACGAGCTGCCGCAGATGGAGCCCGTGCTCCGCGAGACGTACGGCGTCATCGCCTACCAGGAGCAGGTCATGCGCCTGGCGAGCGAGCTGGCCGGCTTCACGATGGGCGAAGCCGACGAGCTGCGGCGGGCGATGGGCAAGAAGGACGCCGCGAAGATGCAGGCGACCCGCGATCGGTTCCTGAAGGGCTGCGCCGATCGCGGCATTCCGGAAGACAAGGCGAAGAAGATCTTCGAGTTCATCGAGTTCTTCGCCGGCTACGGCTTCAACAAGTCGCACTCGACGACCTACGCGCTGCTGGCCTACCAGACGGCGTACCTGAAGGCGAACTATCCGCGGCACTTCATGGCCGCGCTGCTCACGATCGAAGCGCAGAGCTCGGAGAAGGTCAGCCTGTACCTGACCGAATGCCGCGAGCTCGGCGTGCCCGTCCTGCCCCCCGACATCAACCACAGCGACTGGCGCTTCATCGTCGAGCCCGAAGGCGTGCGGTTCGGGCTGAGCGCGGTGAAGGGGGCCGGGGAAGGGGCCATCCGATCCGTCCTCGAGGCGCGGAAGGCGCAGGGGGGGCGGTTCACGTCGGTGTTCCAGATCGTCGAGCAGGTGGACCTGCGGCTGGTCAACAAGAAGGTCCTCGAGTGCCTCACGAAGGCCGGCGCGTTCGACTCGCTCCGGCCGGCCTCGTGCGACAGCTACCTGGCGTGGCGCCCGCGCCTGCTGGCCGGCCTCGATCGGCTCCTCGAGCACGGCAGCCGTTTCCAGAAGGATCGCGAGCAGGGGCAGACGCACCTGTTCGGCGACGACATGGAGACGACGGTCGAGCCGGAGGCGGGACTGCCGGTCGTGCCGCCATGGACGGAGATGGAAGCGCTTGCCTGCGAGAAGGAAGCGCTCGGCCTCTACATGAGCGGACACCCGCTGCAGCGCTACCAGGAGGCGATCGAGGCGAGCGGGGCGCGCCGGCTCCAGGACCTGACGCAGTCCGATCCGGACTGCGCCGTGGCCGGGATGGTCACCGGGCTGCGGCCGCTGAAGACGAAGCGCGGCGACCGGATGTGCGTCTTCATGCTCGAAGACGACACGGCAAAGGTCGAGGCGGTCGTCTTTCCCGAGGCGTTCCAGCGCTGCGGCGCACTGATCGCGCCCGATGCGATGGTGCTCGTGAAAGGAAAGTTCGAGCGCGACGAGGAGTCGAGCCGGCTGCTCGTATCGGAGGTGGTGCCGCTCGACGTCATTCGGGAGAAGGTCGTCAGGACCGTGGAGATTCGCCTGACCCCGGACCTGGCGCGCGACGCGATGCGCCGGCTGGCCGGCGTGCTCGATCGCTATCCGGGCGACCGCCAGGTGTCGCTCGTGGTCGACGTCGGATTGCCGAAACCTGTCCGCGTGCGGGCCGCCACGGCGCGGCGGATCAGGCCGAGCGACCTGTTCGTCAAGGACGTCGAGGCCGTGTGCGGCGCCGGCGCCGTCGTGCTGAAGTGATGCAGCCGGAAGGCGCACCAGGCGCGCCCCGGCAGGAGAACCGTTGAGATGGCTGAGCTGCTGGACTTCGAAGAGCCGGTTGCGGTGCTGCTGAAGGAGATCGAGGCGCTCTCGCTGATGCCGCAGACACCCGAGCGGCAGGCCGCGATTGCGCAGCTCGAGGCCCGCGCGGCGGAGCTGCGCGCCGAGATCTATCGCAACCTGAAGCCGTGGCAGCGGGTGCAGGTGGCCCGGCACCCGAACCGGCCGAGCATGCTCGACTACGTCGAGCTGCTGTTTACCGAGTTCACGGAAATCCACGGCGATCGCCGCTTCGCCGACGACAAGGCCATCGTCACCGGCTTCGCCTTCTTCCATGGCGAGCCGGTGGCCGTCGTGGGCCACCAGAAGGGGCGCGATACCAAGTCGAAGATCTACCGGAACTTCGGCTACGCGAAGCCCGAGGGGTACCGCAAGGCCCTGCGCGTGATGAAGCTGGCCGAGAAGTTCAACCGTCCGGTGATCGTGTTCGTCGACACGCCGGCCGCCTATCCCGGTATCGAGTCCGAGGAGCGGGGCGTCGCCGAGGCGATCGCACTGAACCTGCGCGAGATGGCGCTGCTCGAAGTGCCGATCGTGATCCTCGTGTCGGGCGAAGGCGGCAGCGGCGGCGCGCTGGGCATCGCGGTGGGCGACCGCGTGCTCATGCAGGAGTTCAGCGTCTACAGCGTCATTCCGCCCGAAGGCTGCGCGGCGATCCTGTGGCGCGACGCGGCGCGCAAGGTGGAGGCGGCCGAGGCGCTGAAGGTCACGGCTCCCGACCTGCTCGAGCTCGGCATCATCGACGAGATCGTGCCCGAGCCGCCGGGCGGCGCGCACCAGGACCCGAAGGCGGCAGCCGCACGCGTCGACGAGGTGCTCGTGCGGCACCTGCGCGAGCTGCGGGACCTCGACGTGCCGACGCTGCTCGATCGGCGATACGCGAAGTTCCGCTCGATGGGCCGCGAGGGGCAGGCCTTCACGACCGTGACGGTGGCCGGCGGGGGCGATCAGGCAGGTTGATGGTCCACCGCATCTGGGAAGACGTGCCGGCAGACGCGGCCGCGGCCGACCGCATCGCCGCCGCGCTCGGACTGCCGCCGGTCATCGCCCGGCTGCTGTGTCAGCGGGGCTTCACGACACCGGAAAGCGCCGAACGCTTCCTGGCGCCGGACCTGTCGCAGCTGCACGATCCCTTTCTGCTCGTCGACATGCGCCCGGCGGTCGACCGGCTGCTTGCGGCCATCGCGCGGCAGGAGTCGATCGTCATCCACGGCGACTACGACGTCGACGGCATCACCGCGACGGTCATCCTGCGGCGGGCGCTCGAGCTGCTCGGCGCGACCGTCGGTCACTTCGTCCCGGATCGGATCCGCGACGGCTACGGCCTGCAGCCGGCGGGCATCGAGCGACTGCATGCGGCCGGGGCACGCGTCATCGTGTCGGTCGACTGCGGCATCCGCGCGGCCGAAGCCGCGGCGCGGGCACGCGAGCTCGGCGTCGACCTGATCATTACCGATCACCACGAGCCTGAAGGGGCGCTGCCGCCGGCGCTGGCCGTCATCAACCCGAAACGTGCCGACTGCGGCTATCCCGAGAAGGCACTGGCGGGTGTCGGCGTGGCGCTCAAGCTGGTGCAGGCGCTCTTTGCCGCCGCGGGACGGGGCGGCGACACGCTGCCCGCGTTCGTGAAGATGGCGGCCATCGGGACGCTGGCCGATGTCGTGCCGCTCGTGGGCGAGAACCGCGTGATCGCCAGCTGCGGCCTGCAGGGCCTGACGCGCGGCCCGCATGCGCCGGGCCTCGAGGCGCTGCTCGACGAGAGCGGCCTGCTCGGGCGCACGCTCGACAGTTTCCATGTCGGCTTCGTGCTCGCGCCGCGGCTGAACGCGGCCGGGCGCATGAGCTCGCCGGACCTGGCGCTCGACCTGCTGCTCCTGCGCGGGCGCGACGACAGCACGCGCACGCTCGCACGCGAGCTGGCGCGACGGCTGTGCGAGGAGAATACCAGGCGCCAGGAACAGGAAGCCGAGATTCTCGCGGCCGCGCGGCGCACCATCGAGAAGGATCCGCACGTCGGCGCCCAGAACATCCTGATTGTGGCCGGGGAAGGGTGGCATCGCGGCGTCATCGGGATCGTGGCCTCGAAGCTGGTCGAGCTCTATCACCGGCCGACGCTGGTGCTCTCGATCGAAGACGGCCTGGCGCGCGGTTCGGGCCGCAGCATTCCGTCGTTCGACCTGCTCGCGGCGCTCGAGACGTGTGCCGACGTGTTCCTGCAGTTCGGCGGACACCGGCAGGCCGCCGGTGTCACGCTCGAGGCGGCGCGCATCGGCGAGCTGCGCGACCGGCTCTGCCGGTGTGCGAACGAGCGGCTCGGACCCGAGGACCTGATCCCGCGCCTGCGGATCGATGCCGAGCTCGGTCTGCGCGAGATTTCGAGCGATGTGGTGCGCCACCTGGGACGGCTGGGACCCTTCGGCGCGGCCAACCCGAAGCCGGTCTTCCGGGCGGCGCCGGTGGAGCTCATCGCGCCGCCGAAGAAGCTCAAGGAGCGCCATCTCGCGCTGCTCGTCCGGCAGGCCGGCCGGGCGTTTCGCGCCATGGCGTGGAGGGCGGCCGATCGCGAGGCCTACCTGTCGGCGAACCGTTCCGGCCTCGAGCTGGCGTACTCGCTCGGCGAGAGTGAGTACCGCGGCGAGCGGACGACGGAGCTGACGGTAGCCGATATCCGCGTGCCGGCCGGGGCGCGCGCATGAGGTGGCAGCGGGCCGCGCGCTGGGGCGTCGCAGTGGCTGGCCTCGGCATTGCCGCGCTGCTGTACTTCCAGACCGACGAACGGCCCCCCGACGAGCGTCCCCCGGTGGCGGCGCCGGCCGACCCGGAAGCCCGCGCGCAATCGGCGGCAGGCACCGTCGTCAGGTTCAGCGACGGCGAGCGGACGTTCGAGCTGACGCACGAGGGCGAGCGGGTCTACGCCGACGGTCGCACGCAGTGGGATCGGGCGCGGCTGACGATCGGAGACGGCACGCTGCTGGCCGCCGATCTGATCGAGGCGTCGGCGGCGACGGGGCCCGACGGCGTGCCGCTCGAGATCGTCTGCCGCGGCAACGTCCGGCTCGACACGCCCGAAGGGGCCTCCGTGTCAGCTGGTGAAGCCACCTATAACAGCACGACCGGTGTGGCCGTGCTGCCGGGGCCGGTCGCGTTCACGCGCGGACGGGTCAGCGGCGCGGGCACCGGCGGTGAGTATCACCGCGATACGGGTGTGTTCCACGTGCTGGCCGACGCGACGATCGAGATGGCGGCCGACGAGGGCGCCGAGGCCGCACGCGGCAGTGCGCGGACGATGACGTTCGACCGGGCCAGCCGGGCGCTCCTGCTCGACGGCGGCGCCCGCATCGAGCACGAGCGTCAGATCATGACCGCCGAACTGGCCACGCTCCACATGACGGACGACGGCGACGAGTTCCGGCTGATTGAGCTGCGCACCGGCGCCAGGGTGGTGCCGCGGCCCGGGTACGAAGCGGACGTGCCCGACATGCGCGCCCGCGACATCGACCTGGCGTTCTACGACGGGACGCAGGCCCTCGAGCGTGGCGAGCTGAGGGGAGGCTCGAGCCTGACGATCGTCGAGTCGGGCGGACGCCGATCGATCGAGGCCATCGCGATCACGTTCAATACCGGCACGGACGGCCGGACACTCACGCACCTCGAGGCGCACGACCGTGTGGTGGTGCGGACGCCGCCGTCCGGTGACAGCCCGGCACGGACCATCACCTCGGACGATCTGGTGGCGTCGGGGCAGGAGGGGCGCGGCCTGACGTCGGCGCTGTTCACGGGCGGCGTCCGGTTCGTCGAACAGGTCCCGGCACAGGGCGGCGCGCCGGCGGGTGAGCGGACGGGAACGGCGGCGCGGCTGACGCTGCAGCTCGGCGGACAGCTCGAGGCGGTCGAACGGGCGCACTTCGAGCGCGACGCGCGCTTTCGCGACGGCGACGTCACCGGCGACGCCGACCTCGGCGAGTACGACGCGGCCGCCGGCCGCCTGCGACTGCGCCCCGCCCGGTCGCCGTCCCGCTATCCGCGGGTGACGTCCGATCGGGTGACGGTCGACGCGCGCGAACTGGTCGACGTCGACCTGGTCAGCCGCGATCTGTACGCGAAGGGCGACGTCCGCACGGTCAGCCTGCCGGACGACGAGCCGATCAAGGGGGGAGCGGAGCGGCAGGCCGGGTTCTTCGATGAACGGGACACGGTCTACGGCTTTGCCGACGAGTTCTGGTACACCGACGCGAGCGGCGACGCGCGCTACCGCGGCAGCGACGGGCGACCGGCGCGCGTCACCCAGGGCGAAACGACGGTGACCGCCGGCACGGTGACGATACGCCGGCAGACGCGCGACCTCGACGCGGCCACGTCGGTCGTCGCCACCTTCAGTACGGCGGGAGACGGCGACGAGCCGCCGAAAGCCTACCGGGTCGAGAGCGACACCCTTGAATACCGCGACGCGGCGCGCACGGCGACCTATGTCGGCACGCCGGTGGTCCTGACGGGCCCTGACGGGGTGACCCGCGCGGCCACGATGGTCATGACCCTGGCGGAGGAGAGTCGGGAGGTCGAGCGGCTCGACGCCCGGGGCAACGTGTACAGCCTGATGGCCGAAGGACACACGGCGCTCGCCGACACCCTGCTGTTCGAGGCCCCGCTGGAGCGCTACACGCTCCGGGGGGCGCCGCTCGTGCTGCGGATGCTCGACCGGGAACAGAACAGCTGTTCGGAGACGCGCGGGCGGATGGCGTACTACACTGTCGGCGAGCCGTCGCCGGAGTTCCCGGCGCCCGAGAACCGGGGCGGGGTGGCGCGGCGGAACGTTGCGTGCGACAGTCCTCTGCAGAAGTAGTCGTCGATGGCGCGTCTTCGTACGGAACAGCTGACGAAATCGTTTGGTGGGCGCACCGTCGTGCGGGCCGTCGACCTGGAAGTGGCGTCGGGCGAAGTCGTGGGCCTGCTGGGCCCGAACGGCGCGGGCAAGACGACCACCTTCAGCATGGTCGTCGGCCTGCTGGGCCCCGACTCAGGACGCGTCCTGCTCGACGAGCATGATGTGACCGACGACCCGATGTACGTGCGGGCGCGCAAGGGCATCGGCTACCTGCCGCAGGAGCCGTCGATCTTTCGCGGCCTGACGGTCGAGGAGAACGTGATGGCGATCCTCGAGACGCTGCCGCTCGACGCGGCAACGCGCCGGCGGCGCCTGGCGGAGCTGCTCGAGGAGCTCGGCCTGACGGCGCTGGCGCGCTCGAAGGCCTACACGCTCTCGGGCGGAGAGCGCCGGCGGGTCGAAATCACGCGCGCGCTCGTGAACGAGCCGAAATTCATCCTGCTCGACGAGCCGTTCGCGGGCATCGATCCCATCGCGGTGGGCGAGATTCAGACGATCGTCGCCCACCTGCGCGAGCGCGGGATCGGCGTACTGATTACCGATCACAACGTGCGTGAGACGCTGCGGATTACCGACCGGGCCTACATCGTACACGATGGCATCGTCTTCCGCAGCGGGACGCCCGAGAGCCTGGCGGCCGACGAGGACGTGAAACGGACGTATCTCGGCGCCGATTTCCGGCTCGATTGAAGGAGCGCTGCATGACGGGGACCATCGACTGGGACTAAGATGGTCTGGGAACTCGGATCGAGCACATGGCGATTCAGCAGAAACTCCAGGCACGCCTCGCGCAGAAGCTGATTCTGACGCCGTCGCTGCAGCAGGCCATCAAGCTGCTGCCGATGTCGACGCTGGAGCTTGCCGAGCTGCTCACCCAGGAGATGGTGGAGAATCCGCTGCTCGAAGAGGCGCCGGCCGAAGAGGCGACACCGGAAGCCGAGCTGGCTCAGACGGAGCAGGCCGAGGCGGAAAAGAAGAAGGACGACGATGCCTGGGACGACCAGGACTACGAGTACTTCTTCGGCGAGTACCTGGACGACGGGTATCGTCCGCGGCAGCCGCAGGAGGTCAAGGAGCTGCCGCCGATCGAGAACACGCTCTCGACGAAGGGATCGCTCGCCGACCACCTGATGTGGCAGCTCGGTCTGCAGGCGAACGACGAGCTGACGCGCGAGATCGGCACGGCGATCATCGGCAACATCGATGACGACGGCTACCTGGTCGCGTCGGTGCACGAGATTGCGGCGCTCGGGCCGTGGGACGTGGCCGACGTCGAGCGCACGCTCGAGCAGGTGCAGTCGTTCGACCCGCCGGGCGTGGCCGCGCGCGACCTGCAGGAATGCCTGCTGCTGCAGCTCCGTCCGCTCGGTCTCGAGGATTCACCGGCGGCCACGATCATCCGCGACCATCTGCGACTGCTCCAGAATCACAAGATCCCCGAGCTGGCCCGCGCCGTCGGCTGCGAGCTCGACGAGCTGAAGCAGCACATCGAGATCATCCGCCAGCTCGATCCCAAGCCGGGCTCGCGCTACACGCCGGCCGAATCGCAGTACGTCATTCCCGACCTGTACATCGTCAAGACCGAGGACGGCTACAAGGCCGTGCTGAACGAGGATGGGCTGCCGCAGCTGCGCATCAGCCCGGTCTACCGGCGGCTGCTCGACAAGACGGGTGAGGGGAGCGAGGAGACGCGGGCCTACGTCAAGGACAAGTTCCGCGCGGCGCTGTGGCTGCTGAAGTCGGTCGACCAGCGGCAGAAGACCATCCTGAAGGTCGGCAACAGCATCATCAACTTCCAGCGTGCGTTCCTCGACCACGGCATCGAGCACCTGCGGCCGCTCGTGCTCCGCGACGTGGCCAACGACATCGGGATGCACGAGTCGACCGTCTCGCGCGTCGTGAACAACAAGTACGTGCACACGCCGCAGGGCGTCTTCGAGCTGAAGTTCTTCTTCCACAGCGGCATCAGCAGCACCTACGGCGAGAGCGTCTCGTCGGTCACGATCAAGCAGCGGATCCGGAAGATCATCGAGAACGAGGACCCGCGGCGCCCGCTGAGCGACTCGAAGATCATGAACATCCTCCAGAAGGAGGGGCTCATGCTGGCGCGGCGCACGATCGCCAAGTACCGCGAGGAACTCCGGATTCCGACGTCCAACCAGCGCAAGGTGCTCTACTGAGGCGCACGCGAGCGGCAGGTGCCATGACCCTTACCGTCACAGGTCGACATCTCGAGATTCCGCCCCTCGTCAAGGAACAGATCGAGAAGAAGTTTGCCCGCCTCGAGCGCGTGCTGGGCGACAGCGCGCTCTCGGCGCAGTGCATCGTCGGGCGCGTCCGGCAGCAGCACGTGTGCGAGATCACGATGCACGTCCGGGGCGATCACACGCTCGTCGCGGCGGGGCGGCACGAGCGGCTGCTGTCGGCCGTCGGCGCCGCCATCGAGAAGATTGCGCAGCAGGCGAAGCGGATCACCGGGCGCTGGAAGACGCGGCGACGCACGGCGAAGCCGACGGCCGAGGTGGCGGCGGCAATGCCGGCGCCGACGCGGGCGAAGCGGGCGAAGGCCCCGGCCTCGCCCGTCGTCCGTGCGCGACGCTACGCGGTGCGGACGCTGACCGCCGACGAGGCGGCGCGGCAGCTCGGCGACGCGTCGTTCCTCGTCTTCCGGCTCGCCACGACGGGGGCGGTGGCCGTCGTCTTCCGGCGGCCGGACGGCCGCGTGGGGCTGATCGAGCCCGAACCCTGACATGTCGCCCGGCGTCACCGTCGGATCGCTCGTCGGCCAGTACGACGAGGTTGCCGGCCTGAACCTCGAGGTCCTGGCCGGTGCGGCCGGGCTCGACCGTCGCATCAGCATCCCGTTCATTCAGAAGATCGGGCTCGCGCTCGTCGGCTTCGACGACTGCCTGCGGCCCGGTCGCGTGCTGGTGTTCGGCGAGAGCGAAATGCGCTGCCTGCACCAGATGGCGCCGGCCGACCGCACGGCGGCGCTCGGCCGGATGTTCTCGCGCGATCTGCCCTGTGTGGTGATCACGCAGGATCTCGACGCCCCGCCTGAGCTGATTGCCGCCGGCGACGATGCCTCGGTGCCGGTGCTGCGGACGGCGATGCCGACGCCGACGGCCATGGCGCGGCTGACCGGCGTCCTCGAGGATCGGCTCGCGCCGCGCGAGGTGCGGCACGGCGTGCTCGTCGACGTGCTGGGCCTCGGCGTGCTCGTCACCGGCGAAAGCGGCATCGGCAAGAGCGAGTGCGCGCTCGACCTCCTGGTGCGCGGACACCGGCTCGTGGCCGACGATACGGTGGAGATCCGGTGTCGCGGTGCGTCGATCCTCGTCGGCCGGTGCCCCGAGTTCACGCGCCACCACATGGAAATCCGGGGGCTCGGCATCGTCAACGTCGTCGACCTGTTCGGCGTGGCGGCCACGCGGGCGTCGAAGCGCGTCGAGCTGGTGGTCCGCCTCGAACGATGGGAGAACGGACGCGAGTACGACCGGCTCGGGCTGGAGTCGACGACGATCGACATCCTCGGCGTGCCGGTGCCGCAGGTGACGATTCCGGTGGCGACGGCGCGCAATCTCGCGATGCTCGTGGAAGTGGCCGCCCGCAATCATCTGCTGCGGACGCGTGGGCGCCACGCGGCACGGCTGCTCGCTTCGCGCCTCGAGCGGCGCCTCGAGGCGCTGGGCGACCGGCAGGCGGATCCGGAGGAAGAAGAAACGTGAAACGGACGGGACGATCGCGGACGAGGCGGACGGCAGCCGACCAGGGAACGTTCCTCGTCGTGACCGGCTACTCGGGTGCCGGCAAGTCGCACGCGATCCGGGCGCTCGAGGATGTCGGCTACTTCTGCGTCGACAACCTGCCGCTGGCGCTGCTGACGACGTTTGCCGACCTGACGCAGCAGAGCCAGCAGGGCGCGAGCCGCCGTGCCGCGGTGGTCATCGACGTGCGCGAGGGGGCTTCGCTCACGCAGTTCCCCGGCGTGTACCGGCGGCTGCAGCGTCAGCTGGGGTCGCGCGTCCGCCTGCTGTTCCTCGAGGCGCCCGACGCCGCGCTGCTGCGGCGGTTCAGCGAGACGAGGCGTCCGCACCCGCTGGCCGGGGCGCGGTCGGTGGCCGAGGGGCTCAGCCGGGAGCGTCAGCTGCTCGAGCCGATCCGCCGGCTGGCCGATCGCGTCATCGACACGACCGAGCTCAACGTCCATGAGCTCCGGAAGCGGATGCAGGAGGCGGCCGACGGTTCGGCGTCGACGCCGCTCGTCGTGACGTTCATGAGCTTCGGCTTCCGCAGAGGTGTGCCGCAGGATGCCGACCTTGTCTTCGACGTGCGGTTCCTGCCGAACCCGCACTTCGTCCCGTCGCTGCGTCGCTGGAGCGGGCGCAACGCGAAGGTTGCCGACTACGTGCTGCGGTCGCGGCCGGCCACGCGGTTCATCAGGCTGACGACGGACCTGCTGCGCTTCCTGATTCCGCAGTACATCGAGGAAGGGAAGACGTACCTGACGATTGCCTTCGGCTGCACGGGCGGTCGCCACCGGTCGGTGGCGCTGGCCGAGACGTTCGCCAGGCGCCTCGGTTCGATGCGCGGCATCGAGGTGCAGGTCCGCCATCGCGACGAGAAGGACGTCTGAGCATGCCCGAATCGTCTCCGCTCGGGGTCGTGGTCGTGACGCACGGGCAGCTGGCCACCGAGCTGCTGAATGCCGCAGAAATGATCGTCGGCGACCTGCCGCGGTTCGTGGCGCTGTCGATCGGCTGGCACGACGAGGTGACCGTGGCGCGCGAGGCGCTCGGACGCGCCATCGCGCGGGTCAGCGACGACGGCCGCCTGCCGGTGCTCATCCTCACCGACATGTTCGGCGGGACGCCGTCGAACATCGCGCTGTCGTTCCTGCGTGAAGGACGCATCGAGGTGGTGACGGGCGTCAACCTGGCGATGCTCATCAAGCTGGCGCGGGTGCCGCGCGAGCTCGACCTGCTGACGCTGGCGCGCGAGCTCTGCGACGACGGGCGCGAGGCGATCCGGGTGGCGTCGGACCTGCTGCGCGGGCGTCCGGGCCGGGCCGACGAGGAGGTGCCGGAATGATCCGGGGCGAGGCGACGGTCGTCAATCGGCTCGGGCTGCACGCCCGGGCGGCCGCGCGCTTCGTGCAGCTGGCGAGCCGCTACCGGTCGACCGTGCGCGTCGAGGCGGGCGGCCGCGCGATGGACGGCAAGAGCATCCTGGGCCTGCTGTTGCTGGCCGCCTCGCAGGGAACCCGCGTCGTGATCGAAGTCGACGGCGTCGACGAACAGGACGCGCTCACCGCGCTCGTTGGCCTCGTCGAGCGCGGATTCGAGGAAGAAGCCTGATGAAGCTCCAGGGACGCGGGGTCTCGGCCGGCGTCGCCGTCGGCCGCGCGGTCGTGGCCGTACGCGAGGCGACCCAGATCCGCTACCGGCTCTCGGCGAGCGGCGTCGAGCGCGAGCGGCAGCGGCTGCGCACGGCGCGGGAGCGCACGCGCCAGGACCTGGAGGAGATCTCCGAGCGGCTCGCACGGACGCTGGGGCCGGCGCAGGCATCGATCTTCGCGGCTCAGGTGCTGATGCTCGACGATCCGCTGCTGATGAAGCGGGCCGACGAGCTCATCCGGACCGATCGCATCAACGCGGAGTGGGCCATCGAGCGCGTCGTCGACGACCTGCAGGCGGCGCTCGCCCGCGAAGGCGACGAGTGGCTGCGCGAGCGGGGCGGCGACGTCAGCGACGTCGGCGGCCGCCTGCAGCGCAACCTCCGGCCCGATCACACGACGCTGGCCGACCTGATCGAGGAGATCGAGCCCCCGGTCGTGCTCGTCGTCGACGAGCTGCCGCCGTCGGTGGCGGCGCAGCTGGACTGGGCGCGCGTGGGCGGTCTGGTCTGCGACTTCGGCAGCCCGACGAGCCACACGGTCATCCTGCTCCGATCGCTCGGCGTCCCGGCCGTCGTCGGCGCGGGACGGGCGACGAGCATGGTCGCGCCCGGGCAGATGGTCGCGCTCGACGGCGTGACGGGCGAGGTGCTGCTCGATCCGGAGCCGGACGTGCTGGAAGGCTGGCAGAACCGGGCGGCACTGACGGCCGCCGCGAGCCGGGCGCTCGACGAGCTGCGCGATCGGCCGGCGAAGACGGCCGACGGCGTGCGCCTCCGGCTCGAGGCGAACCTCGAGCTGGCCGACGAGGTATCGCGCGTGCGTGAGGCTGGCGCCGAGGGCATCGGGCTGTTCCGGTCGGAGTTCCTGCTCGACGCCGACGGCGCCGGCGAGGAAGAGCAGGTCGAGGTGTACCGCGGCCTGCTGGCGGCCATGGCGCCGCTGCCGGTAACGATCCGCACCTTCGACGCAGCCGGCGACTGGCGTCACCCGCACCGGGGCGGTGCGGCCGCGGCGCACCGGGACCGCTTCGGCGTCCGCGGCATCCGGTCGGTGCTGCAGCACGACGCCCGGTTCCGCACGCAGATCCGGGCGCTGCTGCGGGCGGCCGACGCCGGCACGCTGCGCATTCTGCTGCCGTTCGTCACGACGGCCGACGACCTACGGTTCGCCCGGGGCGTCATCGACGAAATCACCCGGGAGGTCGGCGGTCGCCGTGTGCCGGTGGGAGCCATGATCGAGGTGCCCGCGGCGGCACTGACGGTCGATGCACTGGCCGAGCATGCCGAGTTTCTGAGCGTCGGCACGAACGACCTGACGCAGTACACGCTCGCCGTCGACCGCACCGACGACTGGCTGGCGCGGCAGTACGAGGCGACGTCGCCGGCCGTCCTCCGGCTGCTGCGGACCGCCGCCGTGCAGGCGCGCCGGGCCGGCTGCGAGCTGTCGGTGTGCGGCGAGATGGCCGGCGATCCGCTGCTCGTGCCCCTGCTCGTGGGGCTTGGATACCGGCGGTTCAGCATGACGCCGACCGCCATCCCGCATGTGAAACACGCCCTGTCGACGCTCGACGTCCGGCAGGCGACGGTACTGGCGCGGCGCGCCGTGCTCGCGCGCTCCGCCCATGAAGTCGATCAGCTGCTCGCGTCGATGGCGCGGACCATGCGCGACGCGGTCGACGGGTCGATCAAGGAGCCTGCATGAGTGACGTGACGAAGGTGGAGAAGCCCTGGGGCTACGAGCTGCACTGGGCGAAGACGGATCGCTACGTGGGCAAGGTCATCCACGTCAACAAGGGACACGCCCTGAGCCTGCAGTACCACAACCAGAAGGACGAGACGATCTTCCTCTGGTCGGGGCGGATTCTCTTCGAGATGGAAATCGACGGCCGGCTGGTCGGGCGCGAACTGGCGCCGGGCGAGGCCGTGCACATCACCCCGAAGACCGTGCACCGGATGACGGCGCTCGAGGACTCGGACGTCTTCGAGGTCTCGACGCCCGAGCTGCACGACGTGGTCCGCCTCGAGGACCGGTACGGCAGGACGGACCGTCAGTAGGGAGGTCCGGGATCAGCAGGCCGGACGTTCGAAGGGCCTCGACGCTCGATGCCGATGTTCGCGGCTCGAAGCGCGAGGCCCTTTGAACGTCCGGCTTCCCCCCTTCGGATTTCAGAAGGGGATGTCGTCGTCGCTGGGGGCGTCGAAGGCCGTATCGGGCGCTCCCAGGTCGTCGGCGTAGCGATCGCGGGCCGGTGCGCCGCTCTGGCGGCCGCCACCGCCTCCGCCGCTGAGCAGCACGACGCGATCGGCCCGGATCTCGGTGGTGCGGGCCGGACGCCCTTCCTTGTCCGTCCACTCACGCGTCTGGATGCGCCCCTCGACGTAGATCTGCTTGCCCTTCGTCAGGTACTCGTGCAGCGTCTCGGCGGTCTTCCCCCAGATGACGATGCGGTGCCACTGGGTTTCTTCGCGCTTCTGGCCATCGCGATCGGTGTAACGCTCGGTGGTGGCCAGACTGACCGTGGCGACCGGCGTGCCGCCGGCCGTGAAGCGCATTTCGGCATCGCGGCCGAGGTTGCCGATCAGAATCGCTTTGTTGACGCTCATGAATGTCCTGACTCCTGGTTACTGCGGCGGCTTGACGCCCATGCCTTCGAGCCGCTGCCGCGCCATTATGGCCCAGGTCGAGTCGGGATACTCCGCGATCAGCTGTTCGTAGGTGCGCTGGGCGTCGGCGCGCTGGCCGATGTCGTTGTAGCACCAGCCCAGCATGTAGAGGCCCTCGTCGCGATCGTCGGCTGACCGGTAGTTCTCGACGAATCGCCGGTATTCAGGAACGGCACTGCGGCAGTCCTTCTTGAGGTTGAAGGACTGGGCCACCCAGAACTGGGCCGCAGCGGCGTCGGGCGAATCCGGGTACTGCTGGATGAGCTCGCGGAAGCCTTCGATGGCGCTGTCGTACCGGCCCGCCAGGTAGTCGCCGTAGGCGCTCTGGAAGATCGCCGTCGCCGACTGCGGGATGATGACCGGATCGAGCGCCGACGGAGCGGGCTCGACCGGAGCGCCTGCGTCGGCGCTGCCCGCCGGCGTCGAGGGCGCGGCCTGGGCAGCCGGGCGCTGCGCTTCCGGCAGCGTCGGCTGCAGCAGCTGGACGAGCGTGTTGATCTGGTCGGTCAGCAGGCGCAGGCCCTCGCGGATGGCGGTGAACTCCTGGCCGAGCTGCGAGACGCGGACCGAGTTGTCGTCGATCCGTTCGCGGACCGACGTGAGCGTCTGGCTCAGCTGGTTGATGAGCAGCTGCTGATCGGCAAAGCCCTTGACGCTGGCCGCGCTGACCTCCTCGAGCCGCTTCCTGGTCGCCGCCAGGTCCTGATCGAGCCGGTTGACCGCCAGCTGGAGGCGGTTGACGTGCTCCTGCAGGATGCGCAGATCGGCGGTCATCTGCAGGTGCTCCCGGTTCTGGGCGAGACCGGCTGCCGGGAGGAGCAGCACGGCGAGAACGGCGGCGGTGAGGCGGAGACGCATCGTCCTTTTACTCTACTTGGCGGTGAGCATGAAGTGGGCGCGCCGGTTCTTCGCCCAGGCGGCCTCGTTGTGGCCGGGGTCGAACGGGAATTCCTTCCCGTAGCTGACCGTGCGCAGCCGCTGCGGCGAGATGCCGAGCGAGATCAGATACGTGCGCGCGGCCATGGCGCGACGATCACCGAGCGCCAGATTGTACTCGGGAGTACCGCGCTCGTCGCAGTGACCTTCGATCGTGACGACCCAGGTGGGGTACCGCCGCAGGACCTCGGCGTTGGCGGCGAGCACGCGCTGCGCCTCCTCGTCGAGCTCGTCGCTGTCGTAGCCGAAGAAGACCGGCTTCAGCGGCGAGTCGGGCGAGCTGTTGATCTCGTCGATCGACATCGTGTCCCAGGCGCCGAGCGGTGCCGACGAGACGTCGGGATCGAGCGGAATCGGCGGTGGATCGGGCGGCCGCGTGGGCGACGGATCGGCCGAGGCCGAGGCGCCCGGAAACGGCGCCGGCGTGCCGACCGGCGGCGGTGCGACGGCCACGGGATCCTTCTTGCCGCACGCCGAGGCGACAACGAGCAGGACCAGCAGGAGGGGAAGAAGAGTGACGCGCTTCATAGGCATGTCCTCAGACGTCCGGTGACGCTCAGCGGCCGGGAATCGGCTGCCAGTTCGGGAACGTGTTGTTGCCGGTGTTCGTGATTCGGCGCAGCCGGCCGCCGGTCCGATCCATGACCGCAATCTCCTGGCGTCCCCACCGCGTGGTGACGAACGCGATGTGACGACCGTTGGGGGAGACGGTCGGGCTTTCCGAGACCCCGATGCCGTCCGTGATGATCTGGACGCCGGCAGTCGGGTTGTTGAAGTCGAGAATCCCGATCTGCGCACCGACGGCGCCGACCGAGAACGCCAGGAAGTTCTGCTTCGACCAGGTCGGCCGGTCGATGCGCTCGCCGGTCAGGCGGCGCCGCCCGGTGCCGTTGCGGTTCATCACGTACAGCTGCGGCTGGCCGGCAACGTCCGACGTGAAGGCGATCTGCTGCCCGTCGGGCGACCAGGTCGGCGTGCCCTCGTGCGACTTCGGCATGTTGGGGGTCAGGTTCTGCAGGCCGCTGCCGTCGCGGTTGACGATCCAGATGTCGTTGCTGCCGTCACGGTTCGACACGAAGGCAAGCGTCTGGCCGTCGGGCGACCAGGCCGGCAGCTGGTTGTGCACGCTTTCGGTGCCCTGGGCCGGGCGCTGCAGGCCGCGGCCGGGCTGCGCCAGGTTGGCCACGTAGATGTCGGGGTAGCCCGAGACGTACGACGTGTAGGCGATGAGCCCGCCGGTGGGCGACCACGACGGACTGATGTTGAGGCTGCCATTGGCCGTCAGCCGCGTCGGGTGCGCGCCGTCGTAATCGACGAGGTAGATCTCCTTGCCGACGTTGGCCGAGGCGAGCGGCCGCCCGGCGGCGCGGGTCGAGTCGCGATCGGACGCAAACGCGATCTTCGTCCGGGCGATGCCCTCGAGCTGGCGGACCTCGGCGTGGAAGTCGTCCGCAATCTGGTGGGCGCAGTCGCGCGGACCGCGCGCCGTCTGCATGCCGCAGACGTACTGCTTGCCGAAGTGCTGCGCCCCGGGCGACTGGCCGCGCACGGCAATCAGCCGCAGCTCGACGACCAGCGACTGGCCGCGCGGATACGCGGTGCCGTGCAGCACGACGTCGGCGCCGAGCGCGGCCCACTGGTCGTACGACATCGACGTGAACGCTGTGACTGGTATAGCTTCTGCTGCCCTGCGTGGGATCAGATAGTATTCCTGCTCGAAGTCGATGTCGTTCCAGAGGACTTCGGCCACCGTTCGCGCCAGGTCGCGCACCTTCGCGTCGCCGTCCGTGACGTGGAAGTCAGGGATGGCCAGCCGCGGGTGCGCGGCCGGATTGCTCAACGACAGCGCGATTTCGTCGACCTGACGAGGCGTCTGCACCTCGGGCAGGGGACGGGCGGCCAGGACGCCGTCGCCCACCCACAGGCCGGCAGAGGCCAGGCCCACGGCCGCGACGACAAGAAAGAGACTGCGGAGACTCGTGGTCATATTGCTACGATCCGTAGGGAAACGTCAGGTGAACCGTCAGGGTCTCGCGGTCGTAGGCCGCCGGCAGCGGCGGCAGGCGTAGACCATCCAGTGCGTTGCGCGCCGCGCGGTCGAGCGTCCCGTAGCCGCTGGGCTTCGAGACCACGACGTTGCTGACGGTGCCGTCGCGCTGAATCGTGAACGTAATCACGGTGGTGCCGCGCTCCGGCTGGTTCTTGTTCCACCGGCTGTCGATGCGCGCCAGCATGAGGCTGACGTATTCCGGGCAGCAGAAGTCGGCCAGCGCCGCCTCGCCGCCGGCAATGCGACCTCCCGACGCGAGGCCGGCGCCCTGGCCGGTCGCGCCGGTGTCAACAGTACGGCTGCCCTGAGTGGCCTGCGTGCCGGTCACCGGCGCGCGCGTGGCGGCGCGCGGCGCCGATTCCTGGGGGCGCTGGGTGGTGGCCGGGCGCTGCTGTCGGGGCGGCGCCGTCGACGGCGGCGGGGGAGGCGGCGGTGTGGCACGCACGGCCGGTGCCGACGACGGGCCTGTCTCGGCCGGCGGCGCCGGCAGCTGCACCTGCGGGGTCGGCGGCACCGGCGAGACCTGTTCGACGGTCCGGCCGCCGACGCTCGTCATACCGGTCGTTTCCGGGCCGGGCGCGCCGCCGAGACTGATCGTCATCACGCGGCGCTCCTCCTGCTGCGAGGTCCACCACGATCGCGGGGTAAGCAACAGGACGCCGACCAGCGCCACGTGGACGACGACCGACCAGCCGATCACACGGTTCATCCGGCGCACTTCCGCCGGATTGGGATCGAAGGCCGAGCTCATCGTCGTGGTCGCCATGGGATCGTCGAGCGGTTAATCAGAGTCTACCGACGGGCGGCCGGCTGCGTCTGAATGGCCACCTGCGTGACACCTCCCGCCTGCAGCTCGTCGAACACCTGCATCAGCTCGGTCAGCGTGATGCCGCCGTCGCCGGCCAGCACGACACCCTTCTGGGTGCGCGACGCCACCGCCTGCCGCGCGCGCTCGCTGAGGAACCGGAACTCGACGAACTCGCCGTCGATCTGGACGCGGCCGTCGTTGCGGAACGTGAGCGGGACGGTGATCGTGACGGGCGACTCGATCGGCCGCGACTGGCGCGACTCGGGCAGGTCGACCTCGTACCCCTGCTGCATCATCGGGGCGGCGACCATGAAGATGACGAGCAGCACCAGCATCACGTCGACGAGCGGCACGACGTTGATTTCGGCGAGCGAGCTCGAGACGCGCACGCTGCGCGAACGGCGTCGTCCGCCCTGCCGGGCCGGCGCCGACGGGATCGGTTCGAGCTTCGGCATGTCAGGTGAAGTTGCGCTCGGCGATGGTGAGAAACTCCATCGCGAAGTCGTCCATTTCGTTGGCGGCCTTCTTCACCCGGTTCGTGATGTCGTTATAGAAGTAGACCGCCGGGATTGCGGCGAACAGCCCCGCGCCGGTGGCAATGAGCGCCTCGGCAATGGGCGGCGCCACGACCGCGAGGCTCGTCGATCCCTGGGCGCCGATGCTCTGGAAGGCCATGATGATGCCCCACACGGTGCCGAACAGCCCGATGTAGGGCGTGATCGAAGCCGTCGTTGCGAGAAACGTCACCCGGTGCTCGAGTTTCGAGACCTCGACGGTGGCCGCCCGCAGCAGGGCGCGGTCGACCGCGTCGAGGCTCCTGAGGGTTGGACGCGAAGCCCCGGCATCCGGCCGGCTGTCGGCCGTTCCCCTCAGCTGCGCGTTCAGCTCGGCGTAGCCGGCCTGGAACAGGGCGACGAGGGGGCTCGCCGAGAGCGTCGGGCACACGGCCTGCACCTCGGAGAACCGCGAGCTGCGGCGGAAGACGTCGAGGAAGGCGGCGCTCTGTCGGGCGGCCTTCTTCAACTGCATGTTCTTGTAGACGACGACCCCCCAGGAGACGGCGGAGAAGGCCAGGAGGATGAGCAGGACGATCTGCCCGATCAGGCTGCCTTCGAAAATCAGGGTGAGGATGTCGATCGACGATGACTGGTCGGGAGTCCCGACAGAGGGATCCTGAAGTGCCAGGACCAGTGTGCCAAGCACGCGCAACACGCCCTCCACATATCCGATTGTGGTGAATTGCGCCGCTGGGACACAGCGCGATTCGGAAGAGCCTAGCACGCGCCGGATCGGCTGTCAAAGGTTTGATATCATGGGAGATCCGGTCTCGACATGCTGCGTTTTCTAGGAGTTCGCCATCTCGCGGTCATCGAGCAGCTCGAGATGGAGTTCGAACCCGGCCTCAACATCCTCACCGGGGAGACCGGGGCAGGCAAGTCCGTGCTCATGGAGGCGATCGCGCTGGCCGCCGGCGGGCGCGCGGCAAGTGATCTCGTCCGCACGGGCATGCCCTCGGCCTCCGTCCAGGCCATCTTCGAGCGTCCCGGTCCGGCCGGTCCCGCCGAGTTCATCGTGCGGCGGGAAGTGGCGGCGCAGGGACGAAGCCGCGCCTTCCTCAACGACGACCTCGTCACGACGGCCGCGCTCCGCGAGTGGGGCGAGACGATGATCGATCTGCACGGGCAGCACGATCATCATCGCCTGCTGGATCCGGTCGTGCACCTGGAGGTACTCGACGGGTTCGCGCGCCACCCGCACCTGCTCGAACGCGTGGCCGCCGCGCATGCGGCCTGGCAGGCGGCAGCGACCCGTCTGGCCCGCGCGCGCATGAGCGACCGGGAGAAGCAGGCGCGCATCGAGATAGCACGCTTCCACCTCGAGGAGCTCGACCGTGTGGCGCCGCGCCCCGACGAGGACGTCGAGCTCGAGGTCGAGCGCGCCCGGCTCGCCAATGCCGACCGGCTCAGTCGTCTCGCGTCCGAGGCCTACTCGGCGCTCTACGAAGGCGAGCACGCCGCGCTGACGACGCTGGCCACGACGTGGCGGCGGGTGGCGGAGCTGGCGGAGCTCGACCCGCAGTTTGCGCCATATCTCGACCAGCGCGATCCCATCAAGTCGTCGCTCGAGGATCTGGCCTATGCCCTGCGCGGCTACGGAGCCAACCTCGACGCCTCGCCGGATCGGCTCCGGGCGGTCGAGGACCGCCTTGCCGTTCTCGAGCGGGTGAAGAAGAAGCACGGCCCGACGCTGGCCGACGTGCTGGCCCGCCGACAGGAGCTGCGGGCCGAGCTCGAGGCGCTCGACCTCGACGAAGCACAGCTGGCGCAGCTCGAGGCCGAGGAAGCCACGCTCCGCGAGGCGTTCCTGGCGACAGCCTCGACGCTCACGGCGAGCCGGACCGACGCCGCGGCCCGGCTTGCTGCGGCGCTCGCCGACGAGCTTGCGGCGCTGGCCATGCCGGGCTGCCGCATCGACCTGCGGGTCGTGCCGCACGTCGGCGACGCCGACCGCTGGTCGGCCTCGGGCGTCGACGAGGTGCAGTTCCTGATCTCGCCGAATCCCGGCGAGGAGCTCCGGCCCCTGGCTCGCGTCGCGTCGGGCGGGGAGCTGTCGCGCATCATGCTGGCCCTCCACACGGTGGCGGCCGACGAGAACGGGGGAGGGCGCACGCTGGTCTTCGACGAGGTCGACGCCGGCATTGGCGGAGTCGCCGCCGATGCCGTCGGCGCCCGGCTGCAGGCGCTCGCGACCAGATATCAGGTGCTCTGCGTGACGCACCTGCCGCAGGTCGCCGCACGCGCCGCGACCCACTTCCGGCTGTCGAAGACCGTGCGCGACGGTCGAACCGTGACGGTCGTCGAGAAGCTCGACCGGAAGGGACGCGAACTCGAGATTGCGCGCATGATTGCCGGAGCCGATCTCAGCGACTCCGTCCTGGCCTCGGCCCGCGAACTGCTCGACGGCCGGGGCGAAAGTGAAGGCGGGGCGAAAGGCGAAAGCGAAAGTCCGGCCAGGGCGAAAGCGAAAGGGCGAAAGCGTGGGGCGTAAGTACTTCATCGAGACGTTCGGTTGCCAGATGAACTTCCATGACTCCGAACGTCTGGCCGGGCTGCTGGAAGCGGAAGGCTACGAGCCGGCAGGGTCGGAAACCGCTGCCGATCTCGTCGTCCTCAATACGTGCAGCGTCCGCGAGAAGGCCGTCGAGAAGGTCTATTCACGGCTTGGAGAGATTCGTGAGGCGGCGCGCGAGGCGGGAGTGCGGCCGACGGTCGCGGTCACCGGCTGCGTGGCCCAGCAGGAAGGCGAGCGTCTCCTCAAACGCGGCGCCGGTATCGACGTCGTCGTCGGCACCCAGAGCCTGAAAAGGCTGCCGACGCTCGTCGAGGAGGCGCGCCAGGCGCGTCGGCGCCGGATCGATATCAACCCGTACGAAGACGTCTCGTTCCCGCTCGGGCTGGTGCGGCACTCCGATCCTGTCCGCGCCTGGGTGACGATCATCGAGGGCTGCAACGAGTTCTGTGCCTTCTGCGTCGTGCCGTACACGCGCGGCCACGAGCGGATGCGCCCCGTTGCCGACATCCTGGCCGAGGTCCGGGTTGCAGCTGAATCGGGGCGTCGGGAAGTGCAGCTGCTGGGGCAGATCGTCAATCACTACCAGGCGCCCGACGATCCGGCCTGCGACTTCGCCGAGCTGCTCGAGCGCGTCAGCCAGGTGCCCGGCATCGAGCGCATCCGGTTCGCGAGCCCGCATCCCCGGCACGTGAGCGACCGGCTCATCGACGTCATGCGGCACAACCCGAAGATCTGCCGCCACCTGCACCTGCCGGTGCAGAGCGGGTCGACGCGGATCCTGAAGGCGATGCGGCGCCGCCACACGCGCGAGGATTACCTCGCGCTCGTCGCCCGACTTCGTGAGAACATGCCCGACATCGCGCTGAGCACGGACCTGATCGTCGGCTTTCCGGGCGAGACCGAAGCGGATTTCGAGGAGACGCTCAGCCTCGTCCGCGAAGTCGACTATCACTACCTGTTCTCGTTCAAGTACTCGCCGCGGCCCAACACGCTCGCCACGAAGCGCATGCGCGACGACGTGCCGGAGGCCGAAAAGACGAGGCGGATTATGGCGCTTCAGACGCTCCAGCGGGAGCTGCAGTATGCGCGGCACCAGCGGGCCGTCGGCACGGTCGAGGAAGTGCTCGTCGACTCGGTCTCGCGGCGTCGCGAGTCCGAGCTCGCCGGCCGCACCTCCGGCAGCATCGTCGTCAATTTTCCGGGGCCGAGGGAGTGGATTGGACGGCTCGTGCCGGTGCGGATTGTCGAAGCCGGTCCGAACAGCCTGCGCGGCGAAGCTGTCGGTGCGGCGCCGGACGGGAGGCAGTAATGCTCGTCGAGATGTTCATCAAGGGGCTGATGATCGATCCGGTGACGAACATGCCGATCGTGATTCTGCGCGACGAGAGCGGGGAGCGGACGCTGCCGATCTGGGTCGGCCCGGTCGAAGCCAACGCGATCGCGCTGCAGGTGGAAAACATCGAGACGCCGCGACCGATGACGCACGACCTGCTCCGGATCGTGATCGAGGATCTGGGAGCATCCCTCGCGCGGGTGGTCATCTCCGACCTGCGCGACGGCACCTATTACGCGTACCTCGAACTGCGCCGGAACGGCGATCTCGTGCTCATCGACGCCCGTCCGAGCGACGCGCTCGCGCTGTCGCTCCGGTCGCGCGCACCGGTGTTTGTCGACTCAGCCGTCATGGAAAGGGCCGCGGCGCCCGATCCGTCGTCCGAGGCCGCCGACAACGAACGGCTGCAGCGCTGGCTCGAGAGCCTCGATCCCGACGATCTCGGCTACAAGATGTAGTGCGCTTTTCTTGACACGCCCCAAGGGCGTTCCTAGAATGGCGCTGCTCGCCCTCCCACTCCGACGACAGGCGTTTCATGATCCTATCTATCGCCAACCAGAAAGGCGGCGTTGGCAAGACGACGACCGCTATCAATCTTGCGGCAGCACTGGCGCTGCGCAACAAGAAGACGCTGCTGATTGACCTCGATCCGCAGGCCAACAGCACCATGTCGTATCTGGACGTTGCGGCGGTGGAGCGGTCGGTGTACGACGCGTTCACCGATCCGGCGCTGACGTTGTCGGACGTCATCCTGCCGTCGAGCGAAGCCAATCTCTGGATCGCGCCGTCGCGGATCGCGCTGGCGAAGCTCGAGGCGCGGCTGGTGGGGGAGCTCGACGCGCACTTCAAGCTCAAGGACATGCTGGCGGCGGTCCTGCCACAGTTCGACATGGTGGTCATCGACTGCCCACCGGCGCTCGGGCTGTTGACCGTCAACGCCCTGGTCGCCTCGACGCACCTGCTGATTCCGATTCAGTCGTCGTACTTCGCGCTCGAGGGCACCGACGACCTGCTCGAGACGGTAGACAAGGTGCGGTCGAGGGCCAATCCGCTGCTGCGGATTCTCGGCGTGCTCATCACGATGCACGACCGGCGGACGGCGCTGGCTCGCGACATCCGTCAGCAGATCGACAAGGTTTTCGGCGACAAGGTGTTTCGAACGATCATCACGAAAAGCGTCAGGCTCGAGGAGAGCCCGGCCTACAAGGAATCCATCTTCCGGTTCGCGCCGGATTCGTCGGGCGCGACCGAGTATTACCGCCTGTGCGAGGAGGTCATCGATCGTGTCTAAGCGCGGCCTTCCGGCATCTCTCAAAATGCGCGCCGACGAACACTACGTCGACGCGCTGACCAGCCCGGCCGGCACGCCCATCGGGCGGATGGTGCCGATCGACAGCATCGAGCCCAACCCCGATCAGCCTCGCCAGGTCATGGGCGACCTTTCAGAGCTGATGGCGTCCATCAGCGAAAAGGGCGTCATCGAGCCGCTGGTCGTCCGTCAGCGCGGCTCGCGGTACCAGATCATTGCGGGTGAGCGACGCTATCAGGCGGCCGTCCGCGTCGGCCTGCGCGAACTGCCGGTTGTCATCCGGGATGTCGACGATACCGAGATCATCGAGATCGCGCTCGTCGAGAACATCCAGCGGAAGGACCTCGGGCCGTTCGAGGAGGCCGAAGCGATGGCCAGCCTGGCCGCCCGCTGCGGGTACACGCACGAGGATCTGGCCAAGCGTCTCGGGAAGTCGCGCACGACGATCACGGAGTCGCTCGCGCTGGCGTCGATGCCGGTCGAGGTCCGGAACCTTTGTCGGCTGGCCGACATTACCTCTAAGTCGTTGCTTCTACAGGTAGTTAGGCAGCAGACACCCGAGAAAATGATCGCCTTCGTCGAGCAGCTGACGCGCGACGGCAAGACCACGCCGACGCGCGAAGAGGCAAGGCGCGTGGCTGCCAGACCGCGTCCGGGCCGACCGAAGGCGTATGTCTTTCAGTACCGACCGCCCTCGAAGACCTTCAATCTGCGCCTGCAGTTCCGGAAGTCCGAGGTCGACAAGGCAGAGGTCATTGCCGCCCTCGAGAACATCATCGCGGAACTGAAGTCTGATTCCTGATAGATAGCGGGCGGACGTCTCAGCGACGTCCGTCCGCCCGTCCAATCCCTCCGGTCGATCGCGCGATTCCTTCGCCTTCTTGTAGTCCCTTCCAGTCAGGGCGTTCCGGGTGCTTCGTGATGGCAGCGGACGGCCGAGACTTGGGTGCGCCACGAAGCATGGCGGAGCGGTATGCGTCCTGGCTGGGTATGGCGGCGCCAGAGAGCGCGGCGGCGGCCTCGCGTGCCTGTCCGTGCTCGCGCGTTCCAGGCGATTGCGGGCAGCGGGCGAATGTGTGTGCTTTCTCCGGCTGGCTCCTTCGACTCGGGCGCCAAAATGCTGCGCGAGGTGGCTGAATCGGCCAGAGCTGTTCGCCTGCAGGGCGCCCGGCGGCGGGTAGTTCCGAAGCAGGCGAGAGGCGTGTTTGTGCATAGTGACCGGTTCCAGCTCATGGCGCGATCGCCGGTCGATCGAGTGTTCCAGGCGCTCTTCGAAGCAATCTTCCGGCGTGGCCTCGTGTCCCGCTTTGGACTGATCAGGGCGGACGCTCGTGCGGCGTGGTTTGTCGGCCGGCCGACAGTCTCCGTAAGTGACTGATTCTAATGGCCTTTGTGGCGTGTGTGTGCCTGTTGCGCCTGAAGCGTATCGGCGACCCTTGCGCTTCGGCCGGCGGCAGGAACCTGGCTATTCGGCTGTCGTATGTGTCGACGCGAGGTCTGCATTGTGCCTGTGTGGGTGCAGCCTCCTTCTGGCTGGCAGATTGAATCGGTGGTCTCTCTTGTTGATGGCGACGGTTCCGGGTGGCGTGTGTTGCGGACTGTGAGCGGGTGGCAATGTTGCTGAGGTATTTTGAACTCAGGGGCGTCGCAGGCGATCGCGCGTGCTCGGCGTCCTCGGAGGAACTCGCCGGGAAGGAGCCGGAGAAGCACGCGACGCTCTGGAAAGTGGGCTGATTTCGATCGTCAGGCGCGCAGGGCGCATAGGGATGGCGAGTTCTGATCGCGTCCGGCCTCGTATTCACTGTCCTGCATATCTATGCGCGAATGGTATGCAGTGGCGGCCTGGTCGTGAGGTGACTTGCGCTTGCGCTGGCGGTGGACGGTCACGGCTGCGTTTGTCTGTGGCAGGCTGATGGTTGTCTGTCGGGACGTGTGCGTGGTGCCGGGAGCCTGTCGGCGCTTTGGCTCGAGGTTTCGGTGTTCGTCTGGTTGCGGTCGTTGTGGTGCCGGCGCGGTGTCAGTTGGTGTCGCTTGGGCGGCTGGCTCGCGAGGGCGGGTGGCCGGCGTGTCGATGTCGTGGGTGCGCGGGGCGGGTTTTCAGTAGGCTCAGGGGGTCGACTTCGGTCGTTCTGATCCCAAAGTCAACATAACATGTCTTATCAGACATTGTTGAAATATGGAACAAACCGGCCTGTGGAAAACTTGTGCGGGTGTTCGCGCGTCCATCTGACGCCGCCGGCCGTCGCTGACGCCGCGCGCTGACCCCGTGCTATCGTTTTGCCCTGTCGTGAAGACGCTCGACCGCTACATCGTCCGGGAGATCGTGCCGCCGTTCGTGATGACCCTCGGCGTGCTCACGTTCCTCCTGGCCGTCAAGCCGATGCTCGAGCAGGCGCAGCTGTTGCTGGCACGCGGCGCCTCGCTGTCGACGGTCGGGTTCCTCCTGCTCACGCTGCTGCCACAGGCGCTCGGGGTGACCATCCCGATGGCGTTCCTGACCGGGCTCCTGATGGCCCTCGGACGCCTCTCGGGCGACCGTGAAGCGGTGGCGCTCCTGGCGTGCGGAGTCAGCCCGCTCCGGATTCTCAGGCCGGTCCTGCTGCTGGCACTGGTCGCCGGCGGCGTCGACTGCTATCTGCTGACGAAGCTGGTCCCGGACTCGAACCAGAAGTTCCGCGAGACGACCTTCCGCCTCCTGCAGCAGCAGGGCGAGAACGACATCCGGCCGGGCGTCTTCTTCGAGGGATTCCCGGGCAGCGTCATCTATGTGCGGGAGCACCGGCCCGGCGGCGGCTGGCTCGGCGTGATGCTGGCCGACACCTCGAATCCGGGCCGGCCGTCGCTGACGCTGGCACCCGAGGGATTTCTCGAGGTCGACCACGAGCGGCGCCGCGTCTCGATTGTCCTGCCGGGTGAGTCGATGCGGTACCTGCCCGGCGAGGACGACGGCCAGGTGTACGACACGGCGCGCGCGCGCGACCTGCGCCTGGATGTCGACGCCGAGACGGTCTTCGGGTCGGGCGACATCATGCCGGCGCGTGGCAACGCCGAGATGTCGATCGCTGAACTCCGGCGGGCGGAGGCCGAGAAACGCGCGGCGGGCCTTTCGCCGCACATGGAGATCATCTATCGCCACCAGATGTTCGCCTTTCCGGTGGCCTGTCTGGTCTTCGCGCTGGTCGGTGTCGCGCTCGGCCTGCACACGCGCAAGGAAGGCCGGCTCGGCGGATTCGCGCTCGGGATCGGCGTGATCTTCGTCTACTACGGGGTCATGCAGACCGCCCAGGCCCTCACGAAAGGCGGCCAGTTCCCGGCCGAGTGGGCGCGATGGGCGCCGAACATCGTCGTGGCCCTGATCGGCCTCGTGGCGCTGCGCGCAAGGATGCGGAACACGGGCCGCGAGTGGGCGGTGTCGCTCCCGGCGTGGACGGCCCGCCTGACGGAGCGATTCCGGCGGGCCAGGCGGCGGGAACCCGCGACGGCCACTGCCGGCGCGCCGCGAGCGGCAGGGGATCGGATTGTCGTGGTGCTCCGGGTCCCCGACATCGAACTTCCCCGCCCGCGCCTGCTCGACCGCTACGTGTCGAGGCGGTACCTGAGCGTGGCCGTGCTCTCGTTCTCGGGCCTGCTGCTCCTCTATTACATCGGGACGCTCATCGACAAGTCGGAGCGGCTGTTCAAGGGTGAGGCCACCACCCGGATGCTGCTCGACTACTTCTTCTATTCAACGCCGCAGTTCATCACCTACGTGGCACCGATGGCGACGCTCGTGGCCGTGCTCGCGACGATCGGCGGGCTCATGCGGACGAGCGAGCTGGTGGTGATGCGCGCATGTGGCGTCAGCCTCTACCGGGTCGGCGTGCCGCTGCTCGCCTTTGCGCTGCTGTGGGGCGGCGGGCTGTTCCTGCTCGACGATCGGGTGCTCGCCCATGCGAACCGGCGGGCCGAAGCGCTCGACGATCAGATCCGCGGCAATCCGAGCCACACGACCAACACGTTCGCCAACGCCAACTGGCTCGCCGACCGGCGGGGCCGCATCTACTACTACTCGGCGTTCGACATCGTGAACCAGACGCTCTACAACCTCTCGATCTTCGAGCCGATCGACGACGGCAGCCGGCTGGCGAGTCACACGGTGGTCAGCCGCGCGACGTATGACGGGAGCCGGTGGAAGACACTGGGCGGGCTTCGTCACGATTTCGAGTCGGCGCAGGAGGCACGGCGTACACGGTTCGGAGCGAGCGAGCTCGACCTGGCACCGCCCGAGAACTTCTCGGGCATGCACAATCAGGAAACCGATCTGATGACGTACCGCGAGCTGCGACAGCACGTCGCCGAGCTTGCCGACAGCGGGCTGAACGTCACACGGTCGCGCGTCGAGATGGCCCGGCGGCTCGCCTTCCCGTTCGTCACGATCGTCATGACACTGATCGGCATTCCGTTTGGCGTCACCACGGGCCGGCGCGGCGCGCTGTACGGCGTCGGACTCGCACTGGTGCTGGGCGCCGGCTACTGGCTGGTCGACACGTTCTTCCTGGCGCTGGGGGAAGCCGGCCTGCTCGCGCCGTGGCTGGCCGCCTGGGCAGCGAACCTGCTGTTCCTCGTGCTCGCGGTCTACGCGGTGCTCACCGTACGCACCTGAGCCGGCCTTACTGCTCCATCCGGTTCACGCCGAGGGAAATGTTCGAGAACCGGACGGTCCCGCTCGATCCGGGCTTTGCGTTGATCGTGTCGACGACGAACAGCAGCGAGTCGATGGGAGTGACGATCGGCTGCCGGGCGGTGGGGCGATCGGCCGGCTCGAAGTCCTGCAGGCTGACCTCGAACGGGCGGGGCGTGTCGTCGAGGTAGACCGACGTTCGCCAGCGCTGTCCTTCCCGTCCGCGCCCGGCGGGCAGCCGGATCTGTACCGACAGCCGCATCGGCGTCGGCGACCAGGCCGTGAAGCGGATCGTCTGCACGCCGTCGGTCGCAGCTGCGGGATGCACGAGCGCCGCGTACTGGCCGCGCGCAGTCCCGTCGCCCAGCGTGTAGTCGAATCGCAGCTGACCCTCTTCCCGGGCGATCGTGGCGTTCGACGACGGATCCCGCTCGATGCGCCACTCGGTCGACTCGATCGCGAGCGGATGGAGCTCCATGGTACCGGGCGGCACGATTGTCCCCCGGCCGCCGCGGCCTCGTCCCGACGCGACGACGTCCACTTCCCCGCTCCCGATCACGATCGGATTGCCGACAATCCACGGGACGGCGATGCCCGGCAGGTAGGCCTCGACGCGATACGTGCCTGGGGCCAGCCCTTCAACCGTCAGGGCTCCGCGCCCGCGATCGTACGGTTCGCCATTGCGATACAGCTCGAGGCGCACGTCCGAGACGCCGTCGACTCTGGCCGTCAGCGTCGCGCTGCCGTCGATGACATCGAGCCGTGATCCCATCGGCACCGAGGTGCCATCGTGGTGCGCGGCCATGTCGAACACCGCGGG
The DNA here is from genome assembly GCA_003242705.1 of Acidobacteriota bacterium. Lineage (GTDB taxonomy): Bacteria > Acidobacteriota > Vicinamibacteria > Vicinamibacterales > SCN-69-37 > SCN-69-37. The sequence continues at coordinate 8,801 of QGVF01000011.1, read as the reverse complement.
CCAGGCGAAGGCCCGCACGGCCGAGTAGCTGCGTCCGGCGCGGATGGCGTCGAGGACGAGTCCGGTGTCGACCGGCGCGTCGCCCGTCAGCGCGCGATCGAGCACGACGTTCTGGACAACGGTGCGAAAGAGCGTCTCGTAGCCCGGTCGCGCGAAGATGCCGCCGCGGCGGGGCGCGCCGTGCCCGCGCCAGCTGAAGCCGGCGTGCGCGTCGACCGCCGCCAGCGAGAAGATCGGTCTGGTGCGCGTGGCGGCGTCCCAGCGCTGCAGCGTGCGTTCCGGCCTCGAGAAGAGCGAAGCAATCGCCTCGGCGGGCCGCACGACCGCGTGCACGGCGCGGCCCGCCAGGGTGAGGAAGCGATCGTCTCGCCATTCGGAGTCGACATTGATCCACTCGATGCCGTCGGCCGACAGCAGACTCCCCCGCCACGCGAGCTCACTGCGCGGCGAGTCCGGGTGGGCGACGATGGCCACTCCGCCCATCCGGTGGATGTCGGTGATGACGTCGGCTGACGGACCGGCGAGCGGATAGGCCGATGCTTCCTGCAGGCCGAGTGCGACGACGTGTCCTTCGCGGGTGTTGATTTCGACGGCGTCGATGACGAGTACGCCGTGGCGATAGGCGGGCGGATCGGGGACCCGCGTCGCATCGCCGTGGTCGGTGAGGATGACGAACTGGAGGCCGGCGCGGGCAGCGGCCGCGGCGATGTCGTCGATGCTGCCGGTGCCGTCGGACCGGCTGGTGTGGATGTGGTACGCGCCCGCCGCGATGGTGGCCGGCAGCTTCGCGGCAAGGACGCTCGCCGGCGGTGGCAGCGTGACGCCAACCCAGACGGCGACGGCGGCCGCGAGGGCCGCCGTCGTCAGGATCCAGGCGCGCAGGCGTACCCGCACATCAGGCTCCGGCTCGTGCTAGAGGCCGGCGTCCTTCTTCAGCGCGTCGGCCTTGTCGGTCCGCTCCCAGGTGAACTCGGGCTCGTTCCGACCGAAGTGACCGAAGGCTGCCGTCCTGCGGTAGATCGGGCGCCGCAGGTCGAGCGTCTCGATGATGCCGCGCGGCGTCAGGTTGAAGTGCGCCCGCACGAGCTCCGTCATCTTTTCGTCGGGGACCTTCCCGCTGCCGTCCGAGTCGACCAGCACCGACACCGGCTCGGCCACGCCGATGGCGTAGGCGAGCTGGACGAGCGCGCGCTCGGCGAGCCCGGCCGCCACGAGGTTCTTGGCGATGTAGCGGGCCATGTAGGTGGCCGACCGGTCGACCTTCGTCGGATCCTTGCCCGAGAACGCGCCGCCGCCGTGCGGGGCGTAGCCGCCGTAGGTGTCGACGATGATCTTCCGACCCGTGACGCCCGCGTCGCCGTGCGGCCCGCCGATGACGAAGCGTCCCGTCGGGTTCACGTAGATCTTCGTGCTGGCGTCCATCATGTCGGCCGGCACGATCGGCTTGACGAGGTGCTCGATCAGATCCTGGCGGATCGTGTCCTGCGTGACGTCAGGGCTGTGCTGCGTGGAGAGCACGATGGCGTCGACGCGCACCGGGCGCGTGCCGTCGTACTCGATCGTGACCTGCGACTTGCCGTCCGGCCGGAGGTAGTCGACCTTGCCCGAACGGCGGAGGTCGGACAGCCCGCGGGTCAGCCGGTGCGCGAGCATGATCGGCAGCGGCATCAGCTCGGGCGTCTCGCGGCAGGCGTAGCCGAACATCATGCCCTGGTCGCCGGCACCGCCCGTGTCGACGCCCTGGCCGATGTCGCGCGACTGCTCGTGGATGGCCGACAGCACGGCGCACGTGTCGGCGTCGTAGCCGTACTTCGCGCGGGTGTAGCCGACGTCGCGGATCACCTCACGGACGACGCGCTGGTAGTCGATCGACCCGGTCGTGGTGATTTCGCCGGCGATGACCGCCAGGCCGGTGGTGACGAGCGTCTCACAGGCCACTCGGGCCGAGGGATCCTGCGCCAGGATCGCGTCGAGCACGCCGTCGGAAATCTGGTCGGCGATCTTGTCGGGATGACCTTCCGTAACTGACTCGGATGTGAACAAATGGCGGCCGATACGCCCCATGAACCTTCTCTCCTTGGGATCCGGCAGGCCTGTGCCCGCACCTGCGGAAACGGTTAACCGTACCAGACGGCCCGACGTCGGGTCAATTACCGGCGCGGGTGGAAGGCATCGTAGACCTGCCGCAGCCGGGCTTCCAGCACGTGGGTATAGATCTGCGTCGTCGAGAGGTCGGCATGGCCGAGCATCGCCTGGATCGCGCGCAGGTCGGCGCCCCGCTCGAGCAGGTGCGTCGCGAACGAGTGGCGCAGGACGTGCGGACTGAGCGGGGCGGTTATGCCCGCCGTGCGTCCGTGCGCGCGGAGAATCTTCCAGAACCCGCTGCGCGTCAGCCGTCCGCCGCCCCGCGCGTTGACGAAGACCCAGGGAGACTCGCGCCGGCGCAGCAGGACCGGTCTGCCCTGCTGCAGGTATCGCTCGAGCCAGCCGGCCGCCTCGGCGCCGAGCGGAACGATCCGCTGGCGGTGTCCCTTGCCGAGGCACTGGACCCAGCCTTCGTCCGGGCGGATGTCGGTCAGGCGCAGGCCGACGAGCTCCGAGACGCGGAGCCCGGTGGCATAGAGGACTTCGATCAGCGCGCGGTCACGCAGGCCCGCCGGGGTCGACACGTCGGGCGCCGCAATCAGCGCATCGACATCATCGAGGCTCAGAAAACGCGGCAGTGTCGCCATGCGGCGCGGCGCCTGGAGATCGGCGGCGGGGTTGCTTCCGAGCGCCCCGGTGACATGATGGAAGCGGTAGAAGCTGCGGATGGCCGCCGTGAAGCGGGCGACCGAGGTGGGCGACAGCCCTTCGGTCATCGCCTCGCGGACGGCCGCTTCGAGGTCGGCGCGCGTGCAGTCGAGGGGGCGGAGTCCCCGACGGTCGAGGAAGCGCGCGAGCCGTTCGAGGTCGCGACGGTAGGCCGCGACGGTGTTCGTGGCGGCGCGGCGCTCGACCTCGAGGTGGCGCAGATAACCGATCACCGACGGATCGAGCGGCGCGTGGCGTTCGGGATCGACGTCCGTCACGGCACCGATCATGCCCTGTCGCCCGCGCCGGGCGCCACCGTACTTTTGCCAGCGGGCGCGGGTTGGCTTACCCTAGCGCCGACCGGATCCAGGCATGGCCTATCAATCGAAGTGGCAGCACCTTCCAACTGAAGCGATCAATCCTGACACGCTCGGCATCGATCGCATGCCGGTGCTCGACATCATCGATCTCTTCGTCGCCGAGGATCGCAAGGTCGTCACGGCGGTCCACCGCGAGCGCGAGCGCATCGCCCACGGTGTTGAGATTATCGTCGAGTCGCTGCGCAAGGGCGGCCGCCTGATCCTCGTCGGGGCCGGCACGAGCGGCCGGCTGGGCGTCATCGAGGCGACCGAGATGCCGACGACGTTCGGGACCCCGGCCGGTCTGGTGCACGCGATCATGGCGGGCGGTCAGGATGCCGTCTTCCGCACGCGCGAAGGCGCCGAGGACAACTTCGAGGAGGGCGGACGCAGCATCGCGCGGCTGCGCGTCTCGAAGCGCGACGTGGTCGTCGGCGTGTCGGCCAGCGGCATGACGCAGTTCGTGCGCGGTGCCCTGACGGCGGCCCGCAAGAAGGGCGCGCGCATCATCTTCGTGACCTGCTGGCCCGGCACCGAGCTGCAGAACTTCGTCGACCTGATCATCGCGCCGGCCGTCGGCCCCGAGGTGATTGCCGGGTCGACACGCCTGAAGGCGGGCACGGCCACCAAGATGGTCCTCAACATGCTGACGACCATCGCGATGATCCGCATCGGCAAGACCTACGGCAACCTGATGGTCGACATCCACGTCGGCTCCGAGAAGGCGCGCGACCGGGCGCGCCGGATCGTTGCGACGGTCACCGGCGGGACGCAGGAGGAAGCCGCGGTCTGGCTCAAGAAGGCGCGGTGGAACGTCAAGGCCGCGATCGTGATGAAGCTGACCGGCTGCACCTACTCGCAGGCGCTGAAGAAGCTGAAGGAAGCGGAAGATTCGGTGCGCACGGCCATCGGCAAGGACCTCGAAGAGAGCCTGCGCGACGCCCGCGCGGCGGCGTCTCCTTCCCGGTCCTCCTCCCGGTCTTCGTCGTCCTCGTCTTCCTGAGGTGGACTTCCCGCTCACCCGAGCCGTTCTCGACGCCGCCGTTGCCGGGCGGGCCACTCCGGCCGTCGTGATTGAAGTCGGCCGGCGCGCCGGCGCGCTCTGGACGCACGCTGCCGGCACCCTCACCTACGACCCCGACGCGCCGCGCACGTCGGTCGAGACCGTCTTCGATCTGGCGTCGCTCACGAAGGTCATCGCGACGACCTCGCTGACGATGCGCCACGTTGGCGCCGGCCGGCTGGAACTCGATCGTCCGCTGGGCACGTGGCTGCCGGGCTGGTCGGCCGGCGCGCGTGCCACCGTCACGATCAGGCACCTGCTCGAACACTCGTCAGGCCTGCCGGCGCACGGACGCTACTGGTTCGAGGCGCGCGGTCGTGCCGCCTACGAAGCCAGGATCCGGGAGGTCGACCTCGAAGCGCCCCCGGAGACCCGCGCCGTCTACTCGGATCTCGGCTTCATCCTGCTCGGCTTCATCATCGAAGACGCCGGCCAGGCATCGCTCGCCGTCCAGATGGAAGCGCTGAACCGTGATCTGGACCTCGGCACGATCGCCTACCTGCCACCGGCCGACTGGATCGAGCGGACCGCTCCGACCGAGTTCGACAGCTGGCGCAACCGGCTGCTGCGCGGCGAGGTGCACGACGAGAATGCCGCGGCGCTGGGCGGCGCCGCGGGGCACGCGGGGCTGTTCGGGACGGCGGCCGCCGTCGGGCGGTTTGCCCGCGCGTTCATGGCGGCGCTCGGGGGCGAACCGGAGGCAGCGCGTCATCTGCCACTCGCGCGGGAGTTCGTTCGCCCGAGCCGTGTGCCGGGCAGCTCGCGCGCACTCGGCTGGGACACGATGCGTCCGACGTCGTCGTGCGGCAGGCGCCTGACGAGCCGCGCGTTCGGCCACACGGGCTTCACGGGCACGTCGCTCTGGATCGATCCCGAACTCGACCTGTACGTCGTGCTTCTGAGCAACCGGGTGCATCCGAGCCGGACGAACGAAGCCTTCGTGAAGGTGCGGCCACAGGTGCACGACGCGGTGGTGGAAGACCTGCAGCGCACCGGGCTGTGAGTCGACTCAGGGCAGGCCCGATCGCCCCCTGCCGCCGGCGCCCGGTGCCGCCATGGGACCGAAATCGCCGCCGCGACCCGGGCCACCGAATCGCATCCCGCCTCCAGGACCGGCGCCTGACACGCCGGGCTCGACCGGCCCCGGCATCCCGCCCGGCATCTCACCGGACATGCCGCCGCCGGCGCGGAGCTGTTCGAGCGTGAAGTCGAACGGCCACTGCGCGTAGGTCTGCTGGTTCTGGTAGATGCGAATCGACGTCTCGTTGCTGCGACTGCGGACGCCGATGATGCCGCCCTGCAGCCCGCCATCGCCGAACCCACTGGCAGTCGCGCCGCCAACCAGGACGAAGTCCTCGCCCGTGATCGGATCGATGTATTTCCTGCGGAGAAATCGCTGCTCGACGAGCGTGTCGAGGTCGGGCGGCAGGGTCCCGCCGTGCCGCTGGCGATAGAGGTAGATTGCGCGCGCGATCGCCTCACCGCGGAAGATGAGCTCGGTTTCCTTCTCGCGCTGCATCTGCTGGCGCCAGGCGGGCAGCAGCGCCGCCATCCAGACGGCCGTCACGGCCATGGCCACGAGCAGGGCGACCATGATGAATCCGCCGTCGTCTGAACGGCACGGGCCGACGACGCCCGGTACCGGTCGTGTTGCTTGACCGCCCCTGACCATGCACGTACTATCCCTAGCGGACCCTTCGACCCGCATGCTACCACAGCGCTTCTCCGGCTTCTGGCGACCGATTCCGCTCCGCGCGGCGGCGCTCGCTTTATGTGCGGCTGCCACCGTTGCGTGCGACAAGATGCCTCTGGTCGCACCATCCGGGGCGACCATGACGCTCGTGTCGACGACGAACGTCGTGCCGGTCAACGGGTCGGCCGAGATTGTCGCCATCGTCACCGAAGGCAGGCTCGGCGGCGGCGAGGACGGCGGCACGACAGCCGGCGGCACGCCGGTCCACAACGGCACCGTCGTCACCTTCGTGACGACGCTCGGACGCCTGGAACCGGCTGAGGCGCTCACTGAAGGCGGCCGGGCACGCACGCGGCTGATCGCCGACGGCCGTTCGGGCATCGCGCGCATCACTGCCTTCTCCGGGGCGGCGACCGAGACGATCGAGATCAACATCGGCGCGGCCGCGGCCGCCAGGGTGGCACTGACGGCGTCGCCGCAGAGTCTGCCGGGCACGGGTGGGACGGCCACCATCACCGCCCGCGTCGAGGACGACGAGGGTAACGGCCTGGGTGGCGTCCCGCTCACCTTCTCCACGTCGCAGGGCTCACTGTCGGTGACGAATGCCGTCACGAACGACGCGGGCGTGGCGACGACGCAGCTGTCGACCTCCCGCGAGGCGGTCGTCACGGCGAGCGCCGGCGGCGCCACGGGCGAAGTGACGGTCACCGTCAGGCCGCGCACGTCGGTCACCATTACCCCGCCGCCGCAGGCAACCGTCGGTGTGCCGGCCAGCTTCACGATCACGCCCGGTCCCGACGCCATCGTCACGAACGTCGTCGTCTACTTCGGCGACGGACAGCAGGCGGTCCTGGGCGAACTGACCTCGTCGGTGCAGGTCACTCACCTGTTCCAGTCGTCGGGCGTGAAGACGGTCACGGCGACGGCCACCGACAGCGACGGCAACCAGAGTTCCTCGTCAACGCAGGTGGCGGTTGGCCCGCTCCAGGTCAGCCTGACCGTGGCGCCGTCGACGATTCAGCCCGGCTCGCTGGTCACGCTCACGGCCACGCCTTCGCCTGGGGCGCTCATCGAGCGCTACGTCTGGGAGCTGGGCGACGGCGAGGTGCGCGAGACCACCGGCAATACCGCCCAGAAGGCCTATGCCACGCCGGGAGCACGGGCCGTGTCGGTCACGGCGCATCCCACCGGAGGCGGCACACCGGCAACGTCGTCCGCCTGGGTCACGGTGACCAACTGATTGTCACCGGACAGCGCGGGCAGGACTGCCGGCGCGCTGCACGCGGGCTGTCCGTGCTGTCCGGGGGTCTTCGCCCCTTCTCCAGGGGACCTCTGCCAGTGCTGAGAGTGCTGAGCCGGGGGCGGCGGCTCGCGGAGCTACCAGTCTGAATACCGGCTGCCGTCGAGGGCCGTTCCCTGGGCCCCGCTCTTGACGTCGTAGATTCCCTGCGTGGCGGATACGGTCCCAGGCTCGGCCGGGGCAGGGATCGTCTGCCAGGTGTCCGTGCTGTTCGTGATCTGGTCCAGGGGAATGGCGCGCAGATAGCCTTCCGTGACCAGGGTCTGAAGCGACTCCGGGTACTTCCCTTTGTCGGCGTAGTACTGATCGATCGCCTCGCGCATGATGAAGAGGTTCGACCTCAGCGTGGCCTCGCGCGCCGTCTGGACCGAATTGCGGTACTGCATCAGTCCCAGCGACGCGAGGATCATGATCAGCGAGAGGACGACGAGCAGCTCGATGAGGGTCCAGCCCCGGTCGGCGCCCGGTCGATGGTCGTGCAGCCGGCGCGCGGCGCGGACAATGAACGTCACGGCGATCTGCTCTCCTACCAGTCCCGATACGGCACGCCGTTGAGGCCGACGCCTGGCGCCTTCGAGTACACGTCGAATACGCTGTCGCCTCCCCACGTCGTCGCGTCGGGTGGATCGGTGTAGGCGCGGAGGCCCCAGTCGGCGCGGCCCGTTATCGGGTCAGCCGGGATGCGCCGCAGGAACTTCTTGCGGCGGTCGCTGGCGTCGTTGGTGTACGGCACCCCTTCGACGAGCACCTCGAGACTCGGCGGATAGTTGTCGGCCGTAATGCTGACGCCGATCGTCGAGATGCGCCCGGCGTCGGCCCACCGCTTGAACTCGTCGATGGCGGTCCGCATTTCCCGCAGCGCCTGACGCAGCTCGGCTTCCTTCTGCCGCCTGATCGAGACGCGCGCAATCGGCAGCGCCGCGGACGCGAGGATCATCATCACCGCGGTGGCAACGACGAGCTCGACGAAGGAATAGCCGGGAGACGTCCGCAAGAACCAGCGACGCATCGGGATTGAACCTGGAACCGTCTTCCTATCTTACCGTGAGGGTCGCGCCTCCGAACTGAAGCGGCACGGCGCGGCCGGCCCGCGTCGTCGCCACGCCCGTGACGCGGATCTCCGTGCTGCCGGGCTCCCCGCCGCGGAATGTGATGGCCGCGAGCAGGCCGTCTCCCGACGCGCCGGGCTCGCTCGCCGGCCGCGTGAGGGCCAGATCGAGCCGTCCCGCTGCCTGATCGACGGCCGGCACGAACGCGTGCTCGACGCCTCCCTGCCCCATGAACGATCCCTGCGTGACCGCCACGTCGCGCAGGATCGACGGATTCCAGGTGATGGTCAGCGAGATCGTGGCGATGTCGTTCGCGCCGACGATCTGGATGGGGATCGTGTAGGGCCCGCCGCCCGACAGCAGGGCGTCGGCTCCCGTTGGCGGTACCACGACGACACCCGTCTGTCCTGTCGCGGGAGCGGCGGGGGGCGGGGCGGGGGGGGCGACCCGCGCCGCCCCCGGGGGTTTGGGGGGGGGATACCCGGCCCCGGGGGGCGGCCGGGGGGCGGGGGCCCCCGGGCCAGCGGCCCGCGCCGGGGCCGGG
>QGVF01000010.1 GCA_003242705.1 Acidobacteriota bacterium | reverse complement strand
ACGGCCGATCGGCGGGGGAAGATCATCATCCCGGCCTTTGCGCTGGGACGGGTCGAGGAAGTCGTCTACTGGATCAGCCGGCTCGAAGAGCAGGGGCGGATTCCCATCCTGCCGGTCCATATCGACAGCCCGATGGCGCGCGCCGTGCTCGAAATCTACGACCGCCGGCTGCACGAGCTCGATCTCGAGCTGGCCCGCACCGGCGACGGCCGCATCGAGCGGAACCTGCGGAAGGTCTGTGCGTTCTGCACGGCCAAGATGCGCGTCGTGCAGAGCATTGCCGAGTCGCGCGAGGTCCAGGAGTCGGACGAGCCGGCCATCGTCGTCTCGTCGAGCGGCATGGCAACCGGCGGCCGCGTCCTGCATCACCTGGTGCGCGCGCTGCCCGACGAGCGCAACACGGTGCTCTTCGTCGGATACCAGGCGGCCGGTACGCGCGGGCGGCACATGCTCGAAGGCGCGAAGTTCACGCGCATCCACGGCAACGACGTTCCGGTGCGCGCGCGCGTCGAGTCGGTCGATTCGATGTCGGCGCATGCCGATGCCAACGAGATCATGCGCTGGCTCCGGGAATTCCCCCGGGCTCCGGCGCTGACCTGCCTCGTCCACGGCGAGCCGGAGCCGATGGACGCGCTGCGGGCCAGAATCGAACATGAGCTCGGCTGGACCGTGGCGACCCCGGGTCACCACGAGCGGATCGTGGTCGGACGACCGGAGGCGGGCCCATCATGACGCACGACGATCGCCGCTACTTCCTCGAGCAGGTCGACGATATCGCGGTTGTTCAGTGCTATGCCGACGCGTTCGAGACGCTGACGCTCGATCAGAAGCGGCTGGCCTGGCACCTTTACCGGGCGGCCCTTGCCGGTCGCGACATCTACTACGACCAGCGCTGCCGCCACGCGCTCGACATGCGGGCGGTGCTCGAAGGCATCCTGCGGTTCGTCCCGGCAGCCGAGGGGGCACTGGCCGCGGCGCTGGCCGAGGTGCGCCGGTACACGAAGCTGTTCTGGATCAACTCCGGACCGTACGAAGTGCTCACCGCACGGAAGTTCGTCCTGCGCTGCCGTCCGGACGAGCTGCGCGAGCTGGTGCGACTTGCCGAGGCGGCCGGCGCCAGGTTTCCGCTTCGCGACGACGAGACGGTCGACGATCTCCTGGAGCGGCTCCGGCGACCCTTCTTTGATCCGGAGTACGAGCCGCTGGTCACGTCGAAGGTGCCGGGTCCCGGCGGCGACGTGCTCACTGCCAGCGCGAACAACCTCTACGTCGGTGTGTCGCTGGCGGACCTCGAAGGATTTCAGGAACGCTACCCGCTGAACTCGCGGCTCGTCAGGACGCCGGACGGACTTGTCGAGCAGGTGTATCGGATCGGCGGGCTGTACGGCGAACAGATCGCACGAATCGTCGAGCACCTGCGCCTGGCGCTGCCATGGGCCCCGGCGCCGACCCGCCGGGCGCTCGAGGCGCTCATCCGCTTCTATGAGTCGGGTGAAACGGCCGATCGCGTCGCCTACGACATCGCGTGGGTCCAGGATCAGGACGCCCCCGTCGACACCATCAACGGCTTCATCGAGGTCTACCTCGATGCACGCGGCGTGAAAGGGGCCTGGGAGGGCATCGTCTACTGCGTCAACCGTGAGCGCACGGAGATGCTGGAGCGGCTCGCTGCCGCAGCTCCCGCCTTTGAGCTCCGCATGCCGTGGAAGGACGCTTACCGGCGGACCGACGTGGTCGGCGTGACGGCGCGCGCCGTGGACACGATCGTGCAGACGGGCGACGCCGGTCCGATGAGCGCCATCGGCATCAACCTTCCGAACGACGAGCACATTCGTGAGCGCTACGGCAGCAAGTCGGTCACGCTGGTCAACGTGATTGCCGCCTGCGAACGGTCGGAGCCGCGCGCGGTCCGTGAGGAATTCTGCTGGGACGACGACGAGCGCGCGAGAGCGGAGAAGTGGGGCCCACTGGCCGGCGAGCTGGCGACGGCGATCCACGAGGTGCTTGGCCACGGGTCGGGCCGCGTGGCCGACCGGCTCGAGGGACAGCCGCAGCGCTACCTGCGCGAAACGTACTCGACCATCGAGGAAACGCGCGCCGATCTCGTCGCGCTTTACGTTCTGGGCGATCCCTACCTTGCCGAAGTCGGCGTCGTGCCGGCCGACGACCAGCCGGCGATCGTCCAGGCCGAATACGAGGCCTACGCCCGGAACGTCGTCTATCAGCTCAGGCGCGTCCGCAGTGGCGATACGCTCGAGGAAGATCACATGCGGAACCGCCAGCTCATCATTCACTGGCTTCTGGAGCACACCGACGCGATCGAAATCCGCCGGCGCGACGGACGGACGTACTACGTCGTCGTGAGCGTCGAGGCTTTCCGCGCGGGCTGCGCACGGCTGCTGGCCGACGTCCAGGCGATCAAGGCCGAGGGCGACTACCAGGCGGCGCGCCGGCTCGTCGAGACGTACGGCACGCGGTTCGATCCGGCGCTGCGCGACGAGGTGGTGGCGCGGGCCGCCCGGCACAACCTGCCGTCGGCCACCGCCTTCGTGCAGCCCGATCTCGAGCCGGTCTACGGGCCCGACGGATCAATCGTCGACGTGCGCGTGAGCTACCCGCTGGATCTGCAAGCGCAGATGCTCGCGTACTCCTCAATCTCATGAAGCTGCTGCGGCGACTCACGCTCGTGGTCGGCACCGTCGTCTGGCTCGCCGGGTGCGGCCCGGCCGGCGACGAAGGGTGGCTCGGTGCGCCCGACGAAGTGGCCGACGGCGTGGCGTTCTTCCGGACGAACGATCCGTCGCTCGTTGCCGACGCCGGCCCGATCGCGGTCTTTCTGGTGCGGGTCGACCCGGCGCGCGCACGACTCGCCAGCGTGCTCTCGCGCGGCACGGTGCTGGATGCCGAGGCGGTCTCCGACATCGCGCGGAGGCACAACGCTGCGGCGGCCATCAACGGCGGTTTCTTCAACCGGGCCAACGGCGAGCCCATCGGCCTGCTGAAGGTCGACGGCATGCTCGTCAGCGACAGCTCGATCACGCGCGGCGTCGTCATCATTCACTCGCCTCCGGGCGGACCGGTGTCGCTCGAGTTCGATCGACTCGCCGCGAAGCTGTCGCTTCACTTCGATACGGACGACGGACGCGTGATGGTGCCGATCGACGGCGTCGATACGACGCGGGCACGCGGCCGGCTGATGCTCTATTCGCCGGCCTACTACCGCGATACCGACACGGCACCGACCGGGACCGAGTGGGTGCTCGACGGTGACCCGCTGCAGGTGCGCGCCGTGCGCGTGGGGGCCGGGCGGACGCCGATTCCGCCGCGCGGCGCGGTCCTTTCCTACGGCGGCACCGAACTGCCGCCTCTGCTCGCCGCGCTGCAGCCAGGCACCGAGGTGGAGATCACCACCAGCTGGCGCAGCCTGTTCGGTGTGCCGGACGAGGACCTCGAGCGGGCGCGTCACATCGTCGCCGGCGCGGGCCTGCTGCGTCGCGACGCCGTGCCGATCGACGACTGGAACGACGAAGGGCTCGACCGCGACAGCTTCGTCGACGCCCGCCACCCGCGGACGATGATCGGGCGCGACCGGCACGGCATGATCTGGCTCGGCGCGATCGATGGCCGGCAGCCGGACTACAGCATCGGCATGACGTTCGAAGACCTGCAGCGGCTGGCCGACCGGCTGGAACTGACCGACGCGCTCAACCTCGACGGCGGAGGCTCGACGACGATGGTGATCCGGGGACAGGTGGTGAACCGGCCGTCGGATCCGACCGGCGTGCGCCCGGTAGGCGATGCCCTGATCGTCACGCCCCGATGAGCGGCGGCTCGTTCGCGGCTAGAATGTTTCGCCGATGAACGAGCTGTACGCTGCACTTCTGCGTCACGACCCACCGGCGTGGAGGGCCGCCCTGGCCGCCATCGATCCGCAGCTGCATCCGGTCGATCGGAACGCGACGCACATCTGGTTCGCCTTTTTCCCGCTCGAACTGCACCTCGCGCTCGAGGCGGCTCCCGACCCGGACGCGCTCGTCCGGAGGCTGGAGCTCAAAGGCCGCTGGCGTCTCGACGGGCAGATCGGGTCGTCACATCGTTTCCTGTACGCACACCGGTACTGGCCGCAGGTCCGCTCGGCCATGGAATCGGCGGACGGCAGCGGCGAGCTGGCCGACGTCGTTCGAGAGGTGGCCACAACAGCGGCGCCGGCGGCCGGCGTCGCGCCCGGCCTGCTCTACGGCATTGCGGCGGTCCTGCTGATGACGCTTCGCCAGGTCGGGCCGGACGCGTTCCGCGCCGAGCCGGCCACGGTACACCTGTCGGAAGCGCGCCGCACCAGCACCCCCGACGAGGTGCTCAGGAAGCGCGCGCGCGACGATTCGCAGGGACTGTTGGGTTTCCTTCGCGGCGTCCGCAAGCAGTGGACCGTGACGTTCGACGAAGACGATCCGGCCGGGCGGTTCAGGGCGATCGACGGGCAGGAGATCGCGACCGCGGCGCGGGTCGACCGGCGCGACTTCCACGCCCGCGATCCGCGCTGCGTGCCGAACGAGGGGCCGATTCCGGTGCGGTGCCGATCGGCTTCGTGCGGAATGTGCTGGATTGGCGTGCTGGGCGGCGCCGAGAAGCTGTCGCCGGTCGACGACCGCGACGAGCGCCGGCGCATGCGCGTCTTCGGCTACCTCGATTCGCCCGACGAGCGTCCCATCCTTCGCCTTGCGTGCCAGGCGCGGGCGCACGGCGCCGTGTCGATCGTCATCCCGCCGTGGAACGGGGTCATTTCGACGCTGACGAAGCGTTGAGCATCGCCAGCTCGCGATCGATCCGGTCGCGAATCGCCTGAATCTCACGCTCATCCTTCGCGCGCTGCAGATCCTCGAACGCGCGACGGATGAGCGTCTGGGCGAGCCAGTTGGTGAAGGCGAGCTCGAGCGTTTCCCTGGCCGTGATGCCGACCGAGCTGTACATCTCCTTCGGCGTCACCATGGTCAGGAACTCGGCGTGCGTCATCGGGTTGCCGCGCCGCGTCGGGCCCTCCAGGAAGTTGTAGCCCTTGACGTACTCGGCGAACGTCGGCTGCGTCGCGAGCACCTGCACGTAGAAACGCAGGTCGGCGTCGTCGATGCGGAGCGCCGGCGGTCCGTCGAGCGCGCGGCGGATGCGCGCGAGATCACCCGGCGTGACCGGCACGACGACCTGTGGCTCTTCCGTGGTCCCGGTCTCCGCGCCGGGGGAGGTCGGCCAATCGGGCGTCTGGCCGGCTCCGGCCGCCGCGGCCGCCGGACCGGCCAGCATCCCGGCCGCCAGCAGGAACGCGAGAGCACGACGGGCGTTGACGCTGCGCATGGCTGAGTCTCCTCGGGGTGCCGGGTGCAGACTCAAAGGAGGGAGCAAGTCACATACCACGGCTCCCGCGACGCGGACTCAGGACACTGCGGGCAGCACGGCCTCGATGCCCGTCCAGGTGTCGCCATCGAGGGCGACCAGCGTCCTCAGGTACAGGTCGACGTCCTCGCTCGGGTACGTCGCTCTGACCGTGTCGACGGCGGCCCTGAGCTGATCCTCAGTGGGCGGCGTGACCTCCTCGCTCGTGATGAGGCCGTTGTCGTGCTCGATGCCGAGTGCGTCGAGGAAGGTCGCCATCAGCGGCCGCTGCGTTTCGAAGTGATAGGCGATGAGCGCACGGGTGGCGATCGTCTCGGACACGTCGGCGATCTGACCGAGGTAGCGGGCGCGCCGATCCACGGGCAGCGCCGCCACCGTCCGGGTGCGGAACTTCATGCGCTGGGCCAGCAGGCCGATCGCCTCGGCGTGCTGAGCTTCGATTTCGGGTGACTCACGATCACGCCAGAAGGCCGCGGCCGCGGCCACGCGCTTCTCGAGAGGCATGTCCCGCCACAGGCGGGAGGGGCGTTCTGACATGACGCCAATCTTACCCGCCCGGGGCGGTCGTCGGTACTGCCGGCCGCGGGCGGCGGGGGACCCGCCGATATACTGCTGACTGGATGTCTCAACCGCTCTTTACGACGCGATTCTTCATCATGTTCGGCTACACCTTCACGGTGTTCGCGTCGGTCTTCCAGCTGCTCCCGGTGGCGCCGTACCGGGTGCTGGCACTCGGCGGGTCGACCGCCGTCGCCGGCCTCTTCCACGGATTCCTGACGTTCTCATCCGCCTTCTCCGGTCCGGTGACCGGTGTTCTCAGCGATCGCATCGGCCATCGGCTGGTGCTGATTGGGGTTTCGATCGTCCTCGCGGCGTTCACCGTCAGCTACGCCTTCGTCACCGACTATCGCGTGCTGCTCGGCCTGGTCGTCGTCCACGGCGTGGTGTGGTCGGCGTTGCTCGCGGCATCGGGCGCGTACATGACGGCGACGATCCCTGCGGCGCGGCGCGCCGAAGGGCTCAGCTACTGGGGGCTGGCGACCGTGCTTGCCGTCGGTGTCGCACCGGCGCTCGGCTTCTGGGTGTACGACCACGGCTGGTTCACGCTCTGTCTGGAGCTGGCGGGCCTGAACCTGCTCATGGCGTTCATCGCCTGGAGGCTTCCCGACGACCGACACGAGCTGGCAGCCGACGACGGCGAGGACGCCGCGCCGGCGCCGGTCGAGCCGTTCACGCTTGGCGGGTTCGTCCGGACCCACATCGAGTGGCGCGTCTTCTGGCTGGCCATTACCACCGCACTGATCACGTTCGGTTACGGTGCGCTGACGAGCTTCTCGGCGATGTTCGCCGACGAGCTCGGCGTGCGGCCGCGCAGTCTGTTCCTGTCGGTCACCGCATCGACCATCGTTCTCGGACGCCTGCTCGTGGGGCGCATGCTCGATGCCATTGGCCCGCGGCGGGTGCTCGTCCCGTGCCTGATGGTCGCGGCGCTCGGACTGCTGATTCTCGTGTTCGCGCAGGGCGCGGCGCTGATTGTCGTCTCGGCCCTGATCTTCGGTGCCGGCTTCGGCCTGATGCACCCGGCGTTCACGTCCTACGTGCTCACGCACGTGCCGGCGCGCCGGCGCGGGGCCGCCTTCGGTGCGATGCTCGCCGCGTTCGACACGGGGATCGGCCTGGGCGCCTCGGTCCTCGGCCTGGTCATCCACATGTACGGCTTCCGCGTCGCCCTGCTGCTGGCGGCCGTGCTCGCCGCGCTCTCGGTGCCGTACTTCCAGTTCGTCGATCGCCGCTTCGCGACCACCGCTCCACGGAAACGCGAAGGCGTGGTCTGACGAAGCAAGTCGCCGACCGCAGACCGGGAAGCAGAGGGAAAGGAAAAGAAGAAGGGCGGATCCCGATCGTCGAGATGCGGGATCCGCCCGAGGTGCGGGTCAGACCGTGGCTGGTTCGCGTTCGACCTGCCCGTCGTCGTTCGAGTGGCGCTGCTGACGCGTCGGGCCGTGCCGGCGGCCGTCGAGCTGCCGGCAAGCTTCGCGGAAGCGAATCTCGAGCGCGGCCGCCTCGGGCAGGCCGATGGACGGCAGTCGCTGCCACGACGCCTGCAGTTCGCGGACCGCCTCGGCTCCGCCGCGCCGCTGGCGCGACGGATTCGCCCGCCCGCCCATCGCGTTGCTCGCCAGCGCTTCGCGAAGCTTCGCAGCCAGCTGCTCGGTGGGCGACAGCTCGCGCACCTCGCCGGCGTGCGACGCGGCCTCGGCGGCCAGGGCCTCGGCTCGGGCGACCAGCTTCTCCATCCGCTGCAGGATGGCCTGCGGGTCGAGATCCGTGCCCGCGAACAGGTGCGCGCGGGTGGCCAGCAGCTGGCCCAGCGCGCGGCGCCACCGTTCGTTGAGATCCTTCATCCCGGGCAGCGGAACCGGCACGCCCCGATTCCACGTATTCCGCAGACGCTGCACGTCGTCAGCGGCCGTGGCCGGCAGCTCCTCGTCGCTGAGCGCCGCGAGCGCCTCGAGCTCGGCCACGATCGCCTCGCGCTCGGCAAGCTTTGCCGCCAGGGCGATCTCGTGGCGGTGGTGATACCGCTCGAAGAAGCGATCCGCTGCCGCGCGGAACCGCGCCCAGACGGCCTCCGACTTATTCCGCCGGACCGGGCCGATCGTCTTCCACTCGGCCTGCAGACGCTTCATCTCGGCTGCGGCCGCCTCCCAGTCGGTCGACTCGGCCAGTTCCTCGGCGCGGGCGCACAGCGCTTCCTTTGCGGCGAGGTTCTCGGCCCAGACCTTCTTCCGCGAAGCGAGATCCTCGCGGCGACGGGCGAAGAAGGTGTTGCATGCGGTGCGGAAGCGCTGGAACAGCTCGCGGTCGACACCGGCACGTCCGAACGACTGCCACTCGTTCTGCAACTCCTGGATGCGGGCGGCCGTCCTGGCCCAGTCGGTCGACGAGGCCAGCGCTTCGGCTTCCTGCACGATCGCCTCGCGGCGCGCGGCGGCTGTCTGGCGTTCCTCGCGGAGCCTGGCGAAGTACGGCTCGCATCGGCTGCGGATGAAGTCCGTTGCCGTCCGGAAGCGCTCCCAGAGGCGCTGCGCGCTCTGCCGTGGCGCTTCGGCTACCGTGCGCCACTCGGTGTGCAGCTCGCGCAGGGCCTTGGCCGTTGCCGCAAGGTCTGTTTCCTTGCCCGCTTCCTCGTCGGCGCGCAGTGACGCGACGATAGCCTCGGCCATGGTGATGAGCTGTTCCTGGCGCTGGGCATTGGCGAAGCGGCGCCACTCGTCCATCTCGCGGAGCTCGTGCACGCGCGGGGCGACCCGGGCCTGCAGTGCGCGCAGCTCGGCGACGGCTTCATCGAGCGCCGGCGACGAGCCGAGCCGCGACGCCTGGTCGAAGCCGGCGGTGATGTCGCGCATCAGCCGGTCGCCTTCACGCAGCGTGAACGACTCGGCTTCGGCAACGCGGCGCGCGCGCTCGATCAGCCGGCGCAGCTGCTGCAGTGCCGCCTCGCGCGCCTTCTCGACGGCCGCTTCGCGCTCGGCCCGCCGTCCAGCGAAGACCTGTGCGACGGCGTCGAGCCGGGCCGTCAGCTCGGCGGCCGGGGCGCCGGCGTCGACGAGGATGGCCGCCAGGCCGCGCGCGTCGGCTTCAAGCGCCTGCCAGCGCGCATCGGCACCGGCGGCGTCGTCGGACGACACGAGGCTCTCGGCCTCGACCACGCGCGCCTCGAGCGCCTCGCGGGTTTCCTGCAGCCGCGCGCCCATCTCGTAGCGCCGGCGGCAGGCCGCCACGGCCGCGGCGAACCGCTCGGCGAGCTGATCGGCCTCGGGGCCGTTGTCGACGAGCGGCAGCAGCGAACGCCATTCCTCTTCGATCGGCACGAGCTGCTCGAGCACGTCGTCGCCGTCGAGCGTTTCGACGCGTTCGCACAGCGCGATGCGGGTGGCGATCGCCTCGGCCCGGAGGCGCTGGCGATCGGCGGCCTCTTCGGCCTCGCGCTCGCGGCGCCGGATCGCGGCTTCGACGGCGGCCACGCCACGTGCGAACCGATCGAGCGCCGTCGGTTCGCTCACGTCGAGTGCCGCCCACGCTTCGGTCAGGCGCGCGAGCTCGGCTCGGATGACGTCGGGTTCGGCGGCCATGGCGGCCAGCTGCTCGATTGATTCGCAGAGCTGGCTTTCACGGCGCTGGCGTTCGAGCGCGGCGGTCTGACGGGCGGCTTCGGCGGCTTCGATGTCCTGAATCATGGTGCGGGCGCGGCGGCTCACGGCCTTCTGCTGTGAACGGAGCTCGATGGATCGGAGCTGGGTGAGGTCGAGCGACTCGGGCGGCAGCCGGTCGAAGGCGGCCAGCGCGACGTCCCGGTGCTCGGAGCGCAGCGCCACCTCGAGAATTTCGTCGGGGTTGGACAGTCGCTCGAGGGCGGCAGCGGCCGTGCTCTCGGACTTCGCGTGGCGGGCGATGCTGCCCAGGGCGCGTTCTTCGGTGATCTGCGACAGCGCGTAGGCGCGCACCGGGTCGGCGGCCGTCCCCTTGGCCAGCGTCGACAGCCGACGGGTGTCGGTAATCGCACGCGCCGCCTGCATCGCGGCCTCGAGCTCGGCCGGATCGGGGCTGGCCGGATCGGCCGGTACGCGGGCCGCAAACAGCATCAGGCGCTCCAGCGCCCGGTCCCGCGTGTCTTCGTCCGGATCCTTCCCGGCAATCCGCGCAAGCACCTCGATGCTGTCGAGCCTTGCGACGGCGGCCCGGCGAACGCGGGCGTCGGGGTCGAGCTCGGCCAGCTGGGCGAGATCCTGGGGATCGTCGACGTCCTTGATGGCTTCCAGGCGGACCGCCGGATCGGCATGCTTCCAGCGGGGTTGCGGCTTGAGCTTGTCCAGAAAACCCATGGTCGACGGCACTATCAAGAAAAGAACGTGCCGTTTCCTGACGCGCCGCTCCGGCTGGCAGCGAATGGACCTAAATTACTGATGTGTCTGTGCTTATCCGCCACGCGCGATGCGGCGGAGGGAATGGGCGGGCGACCGGAATCCAGCGATCCGGAGCGCCCGATCCAAGAACCCGTTAGACGAGGGCTTCGAGCTGGGTGACCAGCGTGTCGAGCTGCTCGACGACCGCCTGAACGGTTGACGGGTCGGTAAGGTCGACGCCGGCGTTGCGGAGCAGCGTCATCGGGTGATCGGACCCGCCGGCGGCCAGCATTTCGAGGTAGCGATCGCGTGCCGACACATCGCCCCGGCGGATGTCCTGGACGATGCGCGCGGCCGAGGCGAAGCAGGTCGCGTACTGGTAGACGTAGTAGGGCGATCCGAAGAAGTGGGGGATGCGCGCCCAGGTGACGGGCGTCAGCTCTTCGAGGTCGACCGAGTCCCCGTAGTAGAGCTCGAACCGCTCGCGGTACAGCTCGTTGAGCACGTCGGCCGTGAGCGGCCGGTCCTCCTCGACCCGCACATGAGCCGCCAGCTCGAAGTCGGCGAACATCACCTGCGTGTAGAACGTGCTCGTGATGTTGTCGATGGCGTGCTGCAGCAGCACGATGCGCTCGGTCCTGTCCGTCGCCTGCTCGAGCAGGTGGTCGAGCAGCAGTGTCTCGCTCAGCGTTGACGGCACCTCGGCGACGAAGATGGTGTAGTTCGAGTAGACGAACGGCTGTCGCTCGTGAGCGAGCAGCGTGTGCATCGAGTGCCCCATCTCATGGGCCAGCGTGAACACGTCGTCGAGCGTGTCGGTCCAGTTGAGGAGCATGTACGGGTGCACGCCGTAGACAGCCGCCGAGTACGCCCCGCTGCGCTTGCCGTCGTTCTCGTAGACGTCGATCCAGCGCCCGCGGAAGCCCTCGCGGAGCCGTTCCTGGTAGTCGCGGCCCAGCGGCGCGGCCGACGCCGTAATGGCTTCGAGCACGTCGTCGTACCGGTAGCGCCGTTCCCAGGTGACGAGCGGAATCGAAAAGTCGTACGGGTAGTAGCGCTCGAGCCCGAGCGCCCGGCGGCGCAGCCGGTGGTAGCGCCGGAGCGGTTCGACGCCGGCTCGCGTGCTCGCGATCAGGTTGTCGACCACCGATCGCGGGATGTTGTCGCCGAACAGCGCGGCATCGAGCGTCGTCGGGTAGCCGCGGGCGCGTGCCGAGAACCGATCGCGCTGGCAGACGCCATGGTAGAGCGACGCGTAGGTGTTGATGGTGCCGGCGAACGTACCGTAGTGCGCGAGAAAGGCCGCCCGGCGATCCGCCTGGTTCCGGTTCGTGGCGAGCACGGCGCGGTAGTTGCCGTAGGTCATCACGACCCGCTCACCCGTGCTCAGCTCGACCTCCGGGAACCTGGCGTCGGCGGTCGACAGCGCCTGGTAGGCCTCGGCCGGTGCCGCTGCCATCTGTGAGGTGAGCGACAGCAGGTGCTCGCCCCGCTCGTCGAGCACGTGTTCCTGCTGGCGGTACACTTCCTCAATCGCGAACCGGTAGACGGCCAGCTCCTCGTTCCCATCCATCCAGCTGCGCACCGTCTCGAGGGGAATCGCGAGCAGCTCGGGATTGATCCAGGAGGTCTCTTCCTGCCACCGCGCAAAGAGCGCCTGCACCTGCTGGCGCCGCGCGTTCACTTCGTTGTCGCGCTGATCTTCGTCGTAGCGCAGGGCGGGATAGAAGAACGCCTTGTAGGCGATGACGCCGAGGCGATCGTTGAGCTGGAGGGCGGCCAGCAGCCGATCCGGCCCCTGCGCGAGCGTGCCCTTGAGCGCCGCGTACTCGCCGATGCCGGCGTCGAGCGCCGCCACATCGGCCTCCCAGGCCTGCCAGTCGGGATAGATGTCCTCGAGCCGCCACTTGTAGGCGTCATCGATGGCGCTGCGATCGCGGGGACGGGGCTGGCTGGCGGTGCTCATAGAGCCATCGATTCTATCCGGGGCCCGACGGGACGCGCCGGATCAGGCTTGCCTGGATGAATCTATATATGTAGATTCATAGATGTGATATCGACTTCGTCGCTGCTCCGGCTGCTCGGCGACGAAGTCCGTCTGCGCCTGCTCCGGCTGCTGTCGGTCGAAGCCCTCAACGTTTCGGAGCTGACGTCCATCCTTGGCATCGCGCAGTCGGGCGTCTCCCGTCACCTGGGCCTGCTGCGGGAGGCCGGCCTCGTCACCGAGGAGCGCAGCGGCGGCTACACCTGGTACCGGCTCGCACCGGGCCTCCGGGATCCGGACGGTCCGCAGGCCCGACTCTGGGCGTGGCTCGAAGACGAATTCGCCCGTGCCGCTCCATCGGTTGCGGCCGACGATGCCCGGCTGCAGGAGGTACTGCGGGTTCGCCGCGAGAGCTTCCTGCGGCACGGCGAGAGTCGCGACGGCCAGATCGTGCCCGGGCGGAGCTGGGCGGCCTGGGCGCGCGCGCTCGGCCTGCTGCTCCCGCCGCTCGACGTGGTCGACCTCGGCTGCGGCGACGGCTACCTGACGATCGAAATGGCGGCCTGGGCGCGGCGCGTCGTGGCGGTCGATCGATCGGCCGAGGTGCTGGCCCGCAGCCGTGAGCGCGCCGCCCGTCGCCGGCTGAAGAACATCGAGTGGCGGCAAGGCGACTTCGAGGACGTGCCGCTGCCCGATGCATCGGCCGACCTCGTGCTGCTTTCGCAGGCGCTGCACCACGCCGAACGCCCCGACAGGGCGCTCGCCGAAGCTTCCCGCCTGCTCCGCCCCGGCGGTCGCCTCCTCGTGCTCGACCTCAGGAGCCACGACGAGGACTGGGTCCGCACGCTCGGCGACGTCTGGCTCGGCTTCAGCGAGCCGCAGCTGCGGGACCTGCTCGCCGACGCCGGCTTCGAAGACGTCGATGTCCGGGTCGGCTCGAGGAGCAAGGGCGATCCGTTCGTCGTGCTCATTGCCGTCGGCACCAGGCCGGCGGCCGCATCGCGCGCTTCGACGCGCCAGGGACGCAAGTCATGACTCATCCGCTCGACGCCATCCTCCAGCGCCGCATCGCCGTCATCGACGGCGCCATGGGCACGATGATCCAGCGCTATCAGCTGACCGAGGCCGACTTCCGCGGCGATCGGCTGGCCGACCGCGCTCACGACCAGCGCGGCAACAACGACGTGCTCTCGCTGACGCGTCCCGACGTGGTGACGGCCATCCACCGCCAGTATCTCGAGGCCGGCGCCGACATCATCGAGACGAACACCTTCAGCTCGAACGCCATCTCGCAGGCCGACTACGGGCTCGAGGATCTCGTCTACGAGCTGAACCTCGCCGGCGCCAGGCTCGCACGGGCCGCGGCCGACGAGATGACGGCCCGCGACCCGAATCGCCCCCGTTTCGTCGCCGGCTCGATGGGACCGACGACGCGAACGTTGTCGATTTCACCTGACGTCAACGATCCGGCCTTCCGCTCGACCACGTTCGACGAGATGAAGGCCGCCTACGCCGAGCAGGTCCGAGGCCTCATCGACGGCGGGGTCGACCTGCTCCTGCTCGAGACGGTCATCGACGCGCTCAATACCAAAGCGGCCATCGTCGCCATCGAGGAAGTGCAGGAGGAGAAGGGACGCCGCCTCCCGCTCATGATCTCGGTGACGATTACCGACCGCAGCGGGCGCACGCTTGCCGGGCAGACGCTCGACGCCTTCTACATCGCCGTCGAGCACGCGCGTCCCTGGGCGATCGGCCTCAACTGCGCGCTCGGCGCGAAGCAGATGCGTCCGTACGTGACGGAGCTCGCGCGCATCGCCGAGTGCTGGGTCAGCGTCTATCCGAACGCCGGGCTGCCGAACGCCTTTGGCGCTTATGACGAGCAGCCCGACGAGACGTCGCGCCTGCTCCGCGAGTTCGCCGACGACGGGCTCGTGAACATCGTCGGCGGCTGCTGCGGCACGACACCCGACCACATCGCCGCCATCGTGCGGAGCGTCGAGGGGGTCCGGCCGCGGCCGCGCCCCGAGCCGAGGCCCCGTGGCGGCGCGCTCCGGCTGAGCGGACTCGAGCCACTGATCGTCGACGCCGACGCCAGCTTCCAGATGATCGGCGAGCGCACGAACGTGACCGGGTCGAAGAAGTTCGAGCGCCTGATCAAGCAGGGGCTGTATGCCGAAGCCGTCGACGTCGCGCTGGAACAGGTGCGCGGCGGCGCCAACATCATCGACGTCAACATGGACGAGGGCATGCTCGATTCCGAGCGGGCCATGACGACGTTCCTGAACTACATCGCGACCGAGCCCGAGATCGCGCGGGTGCCGGTGATGGTCGACAGCTCGCGCTGGAGCGTCATCGAAGCCGGGCTCAAGTGCATCCAGGGGAAGGGCGTCGTCAACTCGATTTCGCTCAAGGAGGGTGAGGAAGACTTCCTCCAGAAGGCGCGGACGATCCGCCGCTACGGCGCGGCGGTCGTCGTGATGGCGTTCGACGAAGTCGGCCAGGCCGACACGATTGAGCGCAAGGTCGAAATCTGCCAGCGCGCATACCGGCTGCTGACCGAGCAGGCCGGCTACGACCCGGCCGACATCATCTTCGACCCGAACGTGCTCGCGATTGCCACCGGCCTCGAGGAGCACAACGAGTACGCGATCAACTTCATCGAGGCGACCCGGCAGATCAAGGCCACATGCCCCGGCGTGCGGGTGAGCGGCGGCATCAGCAACCTGTCGTTCTCGTTCCGCGGCAACGACGTCGTGCGCGAGGCCATGCATGCCGCGTTCCTCTATCACGCCATCCGTGCCGGCCTCGACATGGGAATCGTCAACGCGGGGCAGCTCGCGGTGTACGAGGACATCGGGCCCGAGCTGCTCGAGCGCGTCGAGGACGTCCTGTTCAACCGGCGGCCCGATGCCACCGAGCGGCTCGTCACCTATGCCGAACAGGTCAGGGGCAAGGCGAAGACGAAGGATGCCGATGCCTGGCGCAGCCTGCCGGTCGAAGAGCGGATCGCACACGCCCTGGTGCACGGCAACGTCGACTACATCGAGGCTGACGTCGAAGAGGCGCGGCAGAAGCTGGGCCGGCCGCTCGACGTGATCGAAGGGCCGCTGATGGACGGCATGAAGATCGTCGGCGACCTGTTCGGCGCCGGGAAAATGTTCCTGCCGCAGGTCGTCAAGAGCGCCCGGGCGATGAAGCGCGCCGTCGCCTACCTCGAACCATTCATGGAGGCCGAGAAGGCGAACAGCACCGACCATCAGGCGGCCGGGCGCGTGCTGCTCGCCACGGTCAAGGGCGACGTCCACGACATCGGGAAGAACATCGTCGGCGTCGTGCTTGCCTGCAACAACTACGAGGTGATCGACCTCGGCGTGATGGTGCCGGCCGATCGGATCCTCGCCGAGGCCGAGGCGCAGCAGGCGGACATCATCGGCCTGAGCGGGCTGATTACACCGTCGCTCGACGAGATGGTGTTCGTCGCGAAGGAGATGGAACGGCGGCAGCTCCGCAAGCCGCTGCTGATCGGCGGCGCGACGACGAGCCGGCAGCACACGGCGGTCAGGATCGCGCCGGAGTACAGCGGCCCTACCGTGCACGTCGTCGATGCGTCGCGCGCGGTCGACGTCGTGTCGAGCCTGCTGAGCGACCGCATGCGCGACGAGTTCCTCGAGCGCGTGCGCACCGAGCAGGCGGAGCTGCGCGAGCGCTACGGATCGCGCCCGGCGAAGAAGCTGCTCACGATCGAAGAGGCCCGCCGGAATCACGTGCAGACCGACTGGGACAATCTCGAAGTGCCCGCACCCTGGTTCGTCGGCCGCCGCGTCGTCGAGCCCGCGATCGAGGAGCTTGTCCCGTACATCGACTGGACGTTCTTCTTTTCGGCGTGGGAGCTCAAGGGGCGGTTCCCGGCCATCCTCGACCACCCGTCGTACGGCGGACCGGCGCGGGAGCTGTATGAAGCGGCGCAGCAGGTGCTCGGGCGCCTGGCGCGCGAAAGGCTCATCACGCCGCGCGGCGTGTACGGCTTCTGGCCCGCCAACTCGTCCGGCGACGACATCATCGTCTACAAGGACGATTCGCGCGCGGTCGAGCTGGTTCGCTTCCACATGCTGCGGCAGCAGGAGCCGATAGCCGACGGACGGCCGAACCGGTGCCTGGCCGACTACGTGGCGCCGAAGGAAACGCTGGTGCCCGACTACATCGGCGCATTCGCCGTGACCGCAGGGATCGGCCTCGACCAGGTGGTCGCCGCCTACGAGCGTCAGCACGACGACTACAGCGCAATCATTGCGAAAGCGCTGGCCGATCGACTGGCGGAGGCCTTCGCCGAGTACCTGCACCAGCAGGCCAGGCGCGACTGGGGTTACGGCGCCAGCGAGCAGCTGTCGCCCGAGGAGCTCATCGAGGAGAAGTACCGCGGTATCCGTCCGGCTTTCGGCTACCCGGCGTGCCCGGACCACAGCGAGAAGCCGGCGCTCTTCCGCCTGCTCGACGCCGAACGGATCGGCATCACGCTGACCGAATCGTACGCGATGATGCCGGCCGCCTCGGTCAGCGGCATCTACCTCGCGCACCCGGAGGCGCGCTACTTCAACGTCGGCCGGATCGGCCGCGATCAGGTCGAGGACTACGCGGCGCGCAAGGGCATGCCGGTTGAAGAGGTCGAGCGCCTGCTCGCGTCGATTCTGGGGTACTGAGCTCAGGGACCGGAGTTCGGGCGCTCAGGCGACCGCGTACCGGGCGGCCCTGCTTCTGCCGACGCACTCAGTGCACCGGGACGTCGATCCGGCCGGCGTCCCGGGGAGCGATCGACGCGGTCAGGCACAGCAGGCCGTGCCGATACTCCGCCTCGACCGAGTCGGGATCGATCCGTTCCGGGAGCCGGATCGACCGGAAGAGGCGACCCGGCGCGAACTCGCACACGTGCACTTCGCCCGATTTCTCGTCGTGGCGGTGCGGCCTGTCGGCGCGAATGACGACATCCTCACCGCTGACCTGCACGTCGAGATCCTCCGGGTCGACGCCGGCGATTGCCGCGCGAACTTCGACCTTGCCGTCTTTCCGGCGGACCTCGACGGCCGGACGCCAGAACACTTCCCGCTCGGCCTGGAGCCAGTCGTCGACCGGATCGGCCGGGCGGGTCCTGTGCCGCTGGAACAGCTCGTACGCGCGACGCCGGATCTCCTGATGGGCGCGTTCGAGCTCCTCGAACAGCGAATCCTTCTTCTTGGGGGTAATCGCTCGCTCGGGCATGTCGGCCTCCCGGCAGGTGGTACGTCACGAAACGTGCCAGCGGACAATGCACGAGCGCCGCGTCGGCAGCGAGGCAACGCGGGATCGAAGGCGGGAAATCTCCGCCGCGGCTGCGCGCCTCTGCGCGCTAGGCCGCGGCCTTCGCCAGGCTGCGCACGGCCTGGACCATCGACATCAGCCCCATGCCTTTGCCCATCGAAATGTTCTGCCGGAAGATCGCCTCCACGATGTCGGGGGTGACCTCGGCGATCTGGTCGGGAGGCAGGCCCGAGAGTGCCCGGTCGAGAATGGCGGCCAGCGCCTTCGCCGAAATGCCCGACGGGTTCTCTACCGCGAAGTGGAGCTTCAGCGTGCCGTCGGGCTGTCGAATGGCCCAGACGTACGCCTCGGATTCGCAGTGCGGCACGAGGTGATCCCGCCCGAAGGGGCGCGTAGCCACCTCGGGCGGGACTTCCCGGAATTGGTCGGCGAAGCTGAGCAGCAGGTCGGTCCGATCGGCCGGATCGTCCATCGTGGCGAACAGATCCAGGATCTCCTGCAGCCTGGGCGGAAGTGCCATGCGCGCGCTTACCTTTCGATCGGCAGCCCGACCGAGTTACCCCACTCCGTCCACGAACCGTCGTAGTTCTTCACGTTCTTGAACCCGAGCAGGTACCGCAGCGCGAACCACGTGTGGCTGCTGCGCTCGCCGATCCGGCAGTAGGCAATGGTCGGCTGGTCCGGCTGGAGGCTCGCGTTGTTCAGGTACAGCTCGCGCAGCTCGGCGGCCGTCTTGAACGTCCCGTCCTCAGGGTTGATCGCCTTCGCCCACGGGATGTTCTTCGCGCCGGGAATGTGTCCGCCGCGCAGCGCGCCTTCGTTCGGGTAGTCCGGCATGTGCAGGCGCGTGCCCGCGTACTCCTCCGGACTCCGGACGTCGACGAGCTGTCCCTTCTTCTCCACGTGCCGCAGCACCTCATCGCGGAAGGCGCGGATCTCGGCGTCGTTGCGCTCCGGGGCCTCGTAGGTGGTCGGCGTGATCTTCGGCACCTCGCGCGTCAGTTCACGGCCTTCCTTCTCCCACTTCAGCCGGCCCCCGTCCATGACCTTCGCATTCGTGTGGCCGAACAGCTGGAAGACCCAGAACGCATAGCAGGCCCACCAGTTGTTCTTGTCGCCGTAGAAGACGACGGTCGTGTCGGGAGTCACGCCGATGCGCGACATAAGCGCGGAGAAGCCCTCGCGCGTGATGTAGTCGCGCCGCAGCGGATCGTTGAGATCCGTGGTCCAGTCGACGTGGACCGCCCCCGGGATGTGCCCCGAGGAGTAAAGCAGCGTGTCCTCGTTCGACTCGATCAGGCGGACGGACGGATCGTTCAGGTGGGCGGCCACCCAGTCGGTGGACACCAGCACCTCGGGATGCGCGTAACCTCGGCTGGCAATGTCACTCATGTCCCCCATTTCACCACCTCGAGGGACCCGGCACAATCGGGTCGCACCCGGACTGGCCGCCGGCTCCCCCGAACTGCCGGATCCGCCCCCCTGAATCGGCGTCCTCCCGGGGCCGGCCCTCCGTAGAATGGGGCCACCATGAAAGCCCTGATTTTCCTGCTCGCGGCCCTCGTGCAGGCGCCGGCGTCCCCGGAGCCGGCCGACGGCGAATACTTCACGGCCACCCTGCCGCTCGAGGAGATGCGCGGCAAGCAGGCGGTCGTCGAGACGACTCGTGGGACGATCGTCATGGACCTGCTCGCCGACCACGCCCCGACGCACGTCAGCCACTTCATCACGCTGGCCCGAAGCGGCGAATACAACGGCACGATCTTCCACTACGTCGTGGGCGACGGCATCATCCAGGGTGGCGATCCGATCTCGAAGGACCCGGCGCGCGTGGCCGAGTACGGCACCGGCGGCCTCCGGCGTCTGCGCGACGAGGCACGCAGCGAACCGCACGTCGCGGGCGCCGTTTCCACCGTCACGATACCCGGCGAGGTCGACAGCGGCGGCACTCAGTTTCTGATCTGTGTCGGCGAGCAGCCGGCACTCGACGGTCTCTACACGGTTTTCGCCCGGGTGGTCGAAGGGCTCGAGGTCGTCCGCGAAATCTCGAACCTGCCGGCCAATGCCGACGGACTGCCGAACGAACGCGTCGAGATCGTGAACATCACGATCCGTGACACCCCGCCAGAGCCGTTCACCGCCGAAAGTGATGCTGAACTGGCCGACTACCGCGTCGTGCTCGAAACGAGCATGGGCGAGATCGAACTGGAGATGATGCCCGACAAGGCGCCCGTCACGGTCCGACGGTTCCTGCAGATGGTCGCCGTCGGCATCTATGACGGCATGCAGATCTTCCGCGTCGCGCCCAACTTCGTGATTCAGACCGGCGCCACGTACTACCGCTCGACACCGCTGCTGGCCTCGCAGCAGCGTTACGTTTCGAACCTGCCGCCGGAGTTCACCGACACGCCCAACGAGCCGGGCATTGTCTCGATGGCGCGGGGCGAGGCGCCCGACAGCGGCTCGACGTCGTTCTTCATCTGCATCGGCGACTGCCGCGGGCTCACCGGACAGTACACCGTCTTTGCCCGTGTCTCGGGCGGCCAGGACGTCGTCGACGCGATTGCCGGCGTCGAAGTGAAGGGCGAGACGCCCGTCGAGCCGATCGTGATTACCCGGGCGCGCGCCGAGCGACGCTGACCGTCGCAGGTCGAGGGCACGCGGGCGGGAGCGGATCGGCGCTCCCGGTCAGGCCGATCGCGCGACCAGCGCGGCGACGGTCGTTTCCGCCCGCGCGAGCAGCGTCGAAATCCCGATCTGGCCCAGATAGTTGCCGGACAGCGCAAGCCACGGCGGCAGATCATCGAGGTGCGCCGACAGGTCGAGCACGCGTCGATCGTAGACGGGCAGCGCGCCGGGCCGGCGTGTCGGATAGATCGCGACGATGCGATCGCGCCGGCCGGTCAGTACTTCGCGGTCCGCAGCGACGCGCGCGTCGGCCGGCGCCGACGCGCCGACATCGTCGAGGCTGTAGATCCAGGTCTCGGATCGGAATGGCCCGCGGTTGTCGAAGATGCTCGTGTTGAACAGCACACCGAGCGCGTCGATGCCGACCCCGCGCGGAAACAGGACGCCAAATCCCTGCAGGTCGTCGGGACGCGGCTCGAAGAAGGCCGTGACAGTTTCGAGGCCGGTCGTTTCGATACGCTCGAGCGCGTCGGCCAGCGACGGTGCGTGAGGACGGACGAGCGGCGCCGCGGCCCCCGGTCCGGTCGCGACGACGGTCGGCGTCGGACCCGCGAGGTAGTCCGCCTCTGCATCGAACTGGAACGCGACGTCCCGCTCGACCAGGCGCTCGTACAGCCGTTCGATGAACTCGCCCATGCCGCCGGCCGGTGCCACGCTGCCGCTCGTTGACCGGGGGCGCCGGCCGAAGACGACGCGCGCCGACAGCCGGTCTGCCGCGACGGCGTAGACGCCCTGCATGGCGGGGCCGGCAAACCAGCGCGCTGCCGCCGGCCCGGCCACGCGGCGGACGAACCGGGCGACGGTTTCGTCCTCGCGAGGACGCAGTTGACGGGTGAGTCCGGCCCACGACAGACGCGCGAGCAGACCGGCCGTTTCGAGCCGGGTAAGCGGCCAGCGCCGCGGTCGGCCGTCGCGAAAGATGAAGCGGCGCGCGGCACTCTCGAGCGGCGGCAGCGGCGTCAGATCGAGCTGCGCGAACCACCGTGCGGTGACATCGGTCCAGACGAACGCGTTGGCCGCCCGCTCCACGAGGCCGTGCGGGGTATGCAGCGTTTCGATCAGGCCGCCCGGACGGCTCGCCGCCTCGACGACCTCGACGGCGAACCCTGCTTCGCGCAGGCACCAGGCTGCGGCCAGTCCGCTGATGCCCGCGCCGATCACGCGGGCCCGCCTCATACCGATTTCGAGTAGGCGGGCTGCGACAGATCCTGTGCCGGCAGATAGGCGTCGAGCACCGCGGCGACGTTGCGCAGAAAGGCCCGTCCGGACTCCGGCACCGTCAACCAGCCGTCGTGGATCGCCACGATGCCGTCGGCTTCCAGCTCGCGCAGCGCAGGCTCGTGCAGTGTGATCGCCGGATCGTCGATGCGCGCCTCGAACCGCGTCATGAGTGAGGTGATGAGCGCGCGCCGCTTCCGGTCGTCGTCCGACAGGCGATGACCGCGGAGCGTCGGAATTCCGCCGGCGTCGATGCGGCGCTCCCACTCGCCGATCACCTTCTCGTTCTGGTGATAGCAGTCGGGCGTTTCCGAGATGGCGCTGACGCCCAGGCCGAGCAGGCTCGTCGTGCGCACTTCGGTGTAACCCATGAAGTTGCGGTGAAGCCGTCCCCCGGCGGCCGCACGCGCGAGCGCGTCGGCCGGCAGCGCGAAGTGGTCGAGGCCGATCTCGACGTAGCCGCTCGCCAGCAGCGGCGTCCGGATCGCCTCGTAGAGCGCGCGCTTTGCGGCCCCGGTCGGGATCTGTTCGTCTCTGAATCGTCGCTGCTGCGGCTTGATCCAGGGAACGCGGGCGAAGCTGTAGACCGCAAGCCGATCGGGCCGGATGCGCAGGACCTCGCGTGCGAGTGTTGCGGCCGACTCCGGCGACTGGCCCGGCAGGCCGTAGATCAGATCGAAGTTCACCGAGACGTACCCGAGCCGGCGTGCGTCGGCGCACAGCCGTTCGGTCAATGCGAGCGGCTGCACGCGGTTGACCAGTCGCTGCACGTCCGGGTCGATGTCCTGCACGCCAAGCGAGATGCGGGTAAAGCCGAGCTGGCGCAGTGTCTCGAGATGGGCGGTGCCGGTCACGCGGGGATCGACCTCGACCGACCCCTCGAACCCGCTCGTCCGGCGCGGGAGCAGCTGGTAGATGCCTTCGACCAGCCGCGTGAGCTCGCCCGCCGAGAGAAAGGTCGGGGTGCCGCCGCCGAGGTGCAGCTGTTCGAACGGCTGCCCGGCGATCGCGGGGGCGTGCGTGAGATACGTGCGGAGCTCGGCGAGCACGCGATCGACGTACGGGCGCTCGCGGCCATGATCGCGCGTGATGACGGTGTTGCAGCCGCAGAACGAGCAGAGCGATTCACAGAACGGCAGGTGGACGTAGAGCGCCAGCGCGGCGTCCGGCCGGTGCGCAGCGCGCGTCAGCGACGCGAGCCACTCGGCCGTGGAGGGCGACGCGTGCCACTGCGGCACGGTCGGATAGCTCGTGTAGCGCGGTGTCGGGACGTCGTACTTCTCGAGCAGCGCCGACAGCGTCATGACAGGCGCCTCCGCACCATCCGGACGAACGTCCGGACGCTTTCCTCCGGCGTTCCCGGCAGGACGCCGTGTCCGAGACCACAGATCCACCCACGCCTCCGCGCCGGCGGCAGCGCGGCGACCGGCGCGAGAAATGCATCGATCGCCCGCTCGAGCGCGCGGCCCTCGAGGTGCAGCAGTGCCGGATCGAAGTTCCCCTGCACGAAGCCTTGCCGTCGGCGCGCTGTCAGTGCGTCGGTCAGGCTCCAGCGCCAGTCGATCCCGAAGCCGGCCCAGCTGCCGAGCTCGGCCGGCGAAAGCCCTTCGACGTGAGCCGGCTGAATACCCCGGGCGTAGTAGCCGAGCCGGCCGCCCGTGAGTCGTGTCAAACGGCGCAGGTCGGGCACGATCATCTGCCGGAACGCTGCCGGCGTCAGTTCGCCGGCAGCGGTGTCGAAGACCATCACGACGTCGGCGCCGGCGGCCAGCTGCGCCCCGGCCGCACGCGCGAGCAGCGGTACGACGAGTCGCGCAAAGCGGGTGTAGAGCGGCAGCGACGTCTTCGAGCGGACCAGCGATCCGGCGTGGGTGCCTTCCACGGCGTAGACGAACAGCGTCCACGGGCCGCCGACGAATCCGATCAGACCCTTCGACGGTGGCAGCCGGCGACGTGTAAGGGCGACGGCCTCGGCCTGGAATGCCAGCGCCTCGACGGCGCGATCGACGTCGTGCAGCCGGGCCAGCATCTTCTCGTCGAGGCGCCGGCCGAGCTCCGGACCGCTGTCGTCGTACCGGAGTGGAAAGCCGAGTGCATTGAGCGGGAACAGCAGGTCGCTGA
This sequence comes from Acidobacteriota bacterium, assembly GCA_003242705.1. Classification (GTDB taxonomy): domain Bacteria; phylum Acidobacteriota; class Vicinamibacteria; order Vicinamibacterales; family SCN-69-37; genus SCN-69-37. The sequence goes on along the minus strand of QGVF01000010.1, from coordinate 19,053 downwards.
AGAGGATTGCCGCGTCGAAATCGAACTCTTCCACGGCATCGATCGCAACGGCGGCCGCCAGCTCGGGCTCGCGGCAGAGCGTTTCGAACGAGTAGCGCCGCCGCTTCGCCCGATACGATCGCTGGTATCGCCCGGCCTGCCGCATGAGCCAGATCGGCGGCACGTCCTGCCGCCGGCCCGCGAGCGCGCTCCTGAATCGTCCTGCCATGCCCGCTTACCTGCCGTTGCTGCCGTTACGACCGCCGGCGTCGCCGGTCGAACCGGCCGTCCACTGATAGCCGACGCCGCGCACCGATCGGATGAGCTCGCCGTCCTCGTCGCGAAGCGCCTGCCGGATCCGCACAATCGCGTTGTCGACGGCGCGCGTCGTGGGGAACTGATCGCGTCCCCAGGCGTGGTCGAGAATTTCGGATCGATCGACGGCGCGCGGCGCGGCGTCGATCAGCAGTCTGAGGACGCGCGCGTCGCGCACCTGCAGAAAGACGGTCGTTCCATCTGGAGCGGTCACCATCAGCGCGCCGAGATCGATCCGTCGTCCGGCCACCTCGATCACGTCGGAGATGCGCTGCGTTGAAAGCACGTGCCGCACGCGGATCAGGAACTCGCGCAGGTGAAACGGCTTCGGCAGGTATTCGTCGGCGCCGATTTCGAAGCCCTCGAGCCGGTTCTCGGCCGAGTTGAGCGCGGTCATGAACATGACCGGAGTGAGCGACGTGCGCTTGATCTGCCGTGCCAGGCCGAAGCCCGATCCGTCGGGCAGCTTCACATCGACCACAGCGAGGTCCCAGCGACCGTCGGCCAGCGCACGCTGTGCATCTGCGACGGTCTGCACCCAGGTGACGTCGAGCTTTTCGCGCGCGAGCCGCTCGCTCAGCGTCCGCCCGAGCGACGGTTCGTCCTCGACGATCAGCACCCGTGCCATCAGGCCGCCTCCGGGAGGGTCATCGTCACTTCGAGCGCCCCCGACGTGCCGCCGGTCAGCGCAAAGTCCATCGTGCCGCCCATCCGTGCGATGAGGCGCCGGCTCACGTGCAGGCCGACGCCGGTCCCGCTCGTCGGGCCCGGTCGGAGGAAGGCCTCGCCGAGCCGCTTCAGGTCGGTCACGGCCGGTCCCTGGCCGTTGTCGGCGACGACGATGCGGACGGTGCCGTCGCCGGTGCGGGCGATCGAGACGGTGACCTGCGACGCGCGCCCGTGCAGGACGGCGTTCTGCAGCAGGTTGCGCAGCACCGTGTCGAACGCGCGCGCGTCGGCGCGCACGGCCGCGTCACCTTCGATCACGATCGCGAGACCGGGCCAGTCGTCGCGCTGGCGCTCAACGGCGGTGCGCACGTCCACGCGCTCGGCAAGCAGCCGGCCGTCGGGCTGCGCCACGAAGAGCGAATTCTCGAGCTGAATCTGCAGCCGCACGACGTCCTCGAGCAGCCGATCGATCGATTGCCGCGTCTCTTCATCGCCGCCGTGATCCTCGCGCAGTCCTTCGGCCTGCAGCTGCACGCTGGCCAGCGATGTCTTCAGGTCGTGGGTGAACGACATGAAGAACATCTCGAGTGCCTGCTGCCGGCGATCCTCGCGCCTGAGCGCGACGAGGATCGCGACGCCGCCGCACACCAGCACCACGATGAATGAGGTGCCTTCCCAGAGGAACATGCGGTGGCGGTTCGTCAGCGTCAGTCCGACGGCCAGCCACCACGAGGCGAGCGATACGGTGAAGACGAGCCAGGCGACGGCCGCGATGTATGGCGCACGGCGGCGGCGCGTGGAAGCGGACATGACGGATCAGCGGATCGCAGCAGCGGCGTCGACGAGGGCATCGGCCGCTTCGGTCAGCGTGTCGGCGTCGTGCGCGAGCGACAGGAAGCAGACTTCGTAACCGGACGGAGGCAGATAGACCCCCCGCTCGAGCGCCGCGTGGAAGAACCGCCGATACCAGTCCGCGTGCCCGGCGCCGATGCGGTCGGGACGACGAACGGGGCCGTCGCCGCCGCGGCGCAGCCAGAAGATGGAGGCATGGCGGACAACTTCGACATCCGGCGCGGCGCTGCGGAGGCCGCTGCGCAGGCGCTCGACAAAGGCGGCTGTCCGCTCCTCGAGCACGTGCCAGCCGTCGGTGCTTTCCATGCGCTCGAGCGTAGCCAGACCGGCGCGCATGCCGACGGGGTTCGCGCTGAGCGTTCCCGCCTGGTAGACCGGCCCTTCCGGCGCGACGAGCGCCATCAGATCGGCACGTCCTGCGTAGGCGCCGACAGGGAAACCGCCACCGATGACCTTGCCGTAGCAGACCAGGTCCGGTGTGATGCCGAACAGGCCGGCGGCACCCTGCACGCCGCTGCGGAAGCCGGTGATCACCTCGTCGAGCACGAGCAGCGCGCCCGCATCGCGCGCCGTCGAGGCGAGGTGCCGCAGCCACTCGACGCGCTGCGGCAGCAGCCCGTAGTTGGCCGGGACGGGCTCGACGATCACCGCCGCGATGTCGGTGCCGTGTCGCTCGAAGATCTCCGCCACCGCCGGCTCGTCGTCGAGCGGCGCGACGAGTGTGCCGGCGATCAGGTCGGCCGACAGGCCGGCACTGCTGGCCGCCACCTCGCCGGCGAGCCCGCTGCCAGCCTGCACGAGGAGGCTGTCGGCGTGCCCGTGGTAGCAGCCTTCGAATTTCAGGATCTTCGAGCGGCCCGTCGCCGCGCGCGCGACGCGCAGCGCCGACATGACCGCCTCGGTGCCCGACGAGACGAACCGGATGCGTTCGACCCACGGCACGTGCGCGAGGATCCACTCGGCCAGCTGCAGCGAGTACGGCTCGCACGTTCCGTACGACCAGCCGTCATCGAGCGCGGCCGAAGCGGCGGCATGGACGACGGGATCACGGTGGCCCAGCACGAGCGGACCGAAGCTCTGGCAGAAGTCGATGTACGACCGGCCGTCGACGGCGACGATGCGCGCGCCGGCAGCCGAGCGCACGTACACGGGCGTTCCTCCCACACTTCTGAACGCGCGGACCGGACTGTGCACCCCGCCGGGCGCCGAATGCAGTGCGCGGGCATGCAGCTCGTCGCTCGTCATGGCAGCCCCAGCGCGCGCGCTTTCCGCGCGCCGTACGTGACGATGAAGGCGGCACCGGCGCGGCGCAGCACATACAGCGTTTCGAGCAGCGCCGCGTCGAAGTCGGCGAATCCCTTCTCGGCAAGCGCCAGCAGGCCCGCGTACTCGCCGCTCACCTGGAAGGCGCCCGTCGGCACCCCGGTCGCCTCGACAATCGGCGCGATCAGATCGATCGACGTCATCGCCGGCTTCACCATCAGCAGGTCGGCGCCTTCCTCGGCGCAGCGGATGCTCGATCCGATCGCATCGAGCCGGGAGCGCACGTCGATCTGGTAATGCCGGCGGTTGCCGTGCTGCGGCGCCGAGTCAGCCGCACCGCGGAACGGTCCGTAGAACTGACTCGCGAACTTCGTGCTGTAGCTCATGATCGGCACGTGGCGGTGGCCCGCTGCGTCGAGCGCGCCGCGGATGTGGGCCACGCGGCCGTCCATCATGTCGCTCGGCGCGACGCCGTCGGCGCCGGCATCGGCCGCTTCGGCCGCCGCCTGCCCGAGCGCATCGAGCGTCGCGTCGAGGTCGATGCCGCCCGCTTCGTCGAGGATGGCGCAGTGGCCGTGCGATGTCGACGAGCACAGGCAGATGTCGACCCACAGGTGCACGGCGTCGCCGAACTCCTTCTTGATGGCCGAGACGGCGCGCCCGAGGTGCCTGAAGCTCAGGCCGTGCGTCCCCTTCTCGGAGGGAACACTGAACAGCATGTAGTGCCGGACGCCGGCAGCCACGTCGCGCGCGATCGCCCGCAGTGCGTCGGACGGGCCGTGCCTCGCGGTCTCGCCGAGCCCCGGCACCGGCTCGCTGCCCGTCATGCCATCGACGACGAAGACGGGCTGGATGAGGTTGGCGGAACCGAACGAGGTCTCGGCGAGCATGTCGCGGAGGTGTTCGGTGCGCCGCAGCCGAAGCCGCGACCAGGGGGCATTGTTCATCGTCGTACGTGCTCCAGCCACTGCTCGTAGTCGAGCCAGACGCTCAGACGGTCAGTTTCGCCCAGCGCTTCTCTGATCGCCCGGAACGTGCGTCCCGGACCGCAGGCATGCCAGCCGGCCCGGATGGTCGGAAATCGCCGCAGCGCGTCGCGGAAGGCCGACCCGCTCGTCCAGAAGAAGTGCGTCCGCCCGGGCAGGTCGTCGGGCAGGCTCAGCTCGACATCGTACGTGGCGATGGCACCGGGCGCGTCGGACCCGCCGTGCGTCAGCCGGCACCAGCGGACGGGGCGTCCGGCCAGCAGGTCGATGGCCGGATCCTCGGTGTCGCCCAGGCCTTCGGATGAGCCGTGCACCCAGATGCCGCGCGCGGCCAGCCGGGCCCACGTCCGCGGACCTGCCGCCCAGACGAAGCCGTTGTCGAGCTGGGCGCCGGGCGGGACGGCGTCGGCGCGTGCGACCCACCAGCCGTCCGTGTCGCGCGGCAGGGTGACCGCGCGGGGGTGGCGGACGGCCGCCCGGCGCTCGTCAGGTCGGGGCCAGATAGTTGCCGCATCGGCAGGCGGCGGCAGCGGACGCGCGCTTTCGAGCGTCCATTCCCGGAGTTCGCTGCCGTCGCTCAGGCGTCCGCGGGCGCTGACGACGGTGCCGTACTCACGCTCGAGGACGGTGACGCCTATCGCTTCATGGCACCCGCCGCCGTGTTCGGCCAGCCGCGCCCGCTCCCGCTCTACCGCGCGACGCGTTCCCTCGTCCGAGATGGAGGAGACGAGCGTGCGCATGTCGTTCCGGGCCTCGGCGATCTCGATTGCGAGCGCGCCTTGAGCGGGAGCAGTCGGGAAATCCCGCAGGGGCAGAATCATCCACTTCAGGTCGTCCACCCCATTTCTCATCAATTCGCGTTCAGCTGGATCGGCCTCGGCGAGCATGCGATCGAGCGCGGCCTTCGCCATGACCAGTCCGTCTCCCTGGCCCTCGAGCAGCTTCCGCAGTCGGGTGGGCACGTTTCCGCGGACTGGAATGACCTCTATTCGGTCAATCGACCACGGGAGGAGTTCAGCGAGCGACCGCTGAATCTGCCACGCACGGCGGGGTGATGACGTGAGGATGCGAAGATGAGACGGCCGGCTGGCTGCGATTGCGCGGCGGACGAGCAGTACGTCCCTCGGATCGGCCCGCTTCAGCGTTCCGGCTACCTCTGTGCCCGGCATTGACTCAGCCGGGAGATCCTTCCAGGAGTGAACGACCAGGTCGGCATCACCCGTGAGCAGGAGCTGGGTCAGGTCGCGTGTGAAAAGCCCCTTTTCGGCCGATTGCCAGAGAGGCGCGATCGCGTCCCGGTCACCTCTGGCGCTGCGCCGAATGAACTCGACGGTAACGTGGGGGTGGGCCCGACGGAGGGCCTCCGCCACCTTCCTCGCCTGCAGGATGGCCAACCCACTTTCCCTGCTCGCCACCCTCACGCGCATACGTCGTCTCGAACGGGGACGGCGTTGTCGGCTGCATCGTCAGCGTTTATGGCGCATGACAGAATTTCTGCTCTTGCAGCCAGAACTCTGGCAGCGGCCTCAGAATCGTCGTTCGATACACTCGCCAGCAGGTCGGCGAGCGTCACGATCGGCGCGTCGGCCAGGATTGGCGTCTGTTGGTCAAGCGACCGTAGATCGACAACTGATTCGAGCCTTTCGTACGCGGCGATGATGCGGTCGAGATCTTCCGCGCCGATGGGCGCAGCGATAGCCATGGCTGTTGGGTCATTGCCCCGAATTCCTGGCCGCGCGTCGGAGATGAGAGAGAACGTCAGCTGGCGCGGCCCGTCGAGCGGCGCCCGGTCGGCACGCCGCCCCCACAGGTCGACCGCCTGCGATTCGGGAAGCGCCCGAACGATCTGGGTGCCCAATGCGCCGGTCCCAATGACCGCCGCCCGGCGGCCCTGCAGATAAGGCACGGCCAGCCGGCCGTACGAGTGTGCGCCGAATCCCTGCAGGTATTTGTGCCGGATCCGCTTCGCGTCGGCGAGCACACGTTGTCCGAGGCGGCTGAGGGCGCGGCGCGCGCGCACCTCGTCGGACGCCAGGAAGTGCTTGAACTGAGCCTGGACCTCGGTTTCCCCGATAATCGGCGACCGCAGCCCGCAGACGACTTCGACAAGCAGGGCATAGGCGTCCGCACCGGTCAGCACGTCCGGGCGCGCCGGGTCGGACTCCGGCCCCAGAAAGTGGATTTCCCTGAGGCAGGTTCGCCAGGTCGTCGAGCCGGGCGGCGCCGGGCTGGAGCCAGGGCTCTGGTGGATCAGCGCGAGGCGCACTAAGTCATTTTACCGGCCGGCTTTTTCGAATTGTCATTGCTTTGTCAGCGGTCGGGCGTCGGAAGGCCTGCGCTGGTAGGCTCGCCCGGTATGGCTCGCACGGGGATTCTGCTCCTTCAGCTCGGTACGCCCGACGCCCCGACGCCACCCGCGCTGCGGCGCTATCTCCGTCAGTTCCTCTCCGACGTCCGCGTGGTCGACACGCCGCGCCCGCTCTGGTGGCTCGTGCTCCACGGCATCGTGCTGCGCACACGACCGGCGAAGTCTGCCCACCTGTACCAGTCAATCTGGACCGCCGACGGCTCGCCGCTCCTGGTGACGACGCAGGCGCAGGCCAGGGCGCTTGAGGGGCGCCTGGCCGCCACGTCAGGCAGCGGCCACCCCAGGGTCGCCGTCGCCATGCGCTACGGCCGACCGTCGACGGCAGACGCACTGGCCGAGCTCGAAGCGGCCGGCTGCGACCGCTTCCTCGCCGTTCCGATGTATCCCCAATACGCGAGTGCCACCACCGGCTCGAGTCTCGAGGAACTGTTCCGCTGCCTCTCGACGCGCCGGGTCGTGCCGCCGATCCGGGTCGTGCCGCCGTACGCCGACGATCCTCACTATATCGGCGCGCTCGTGGCTTCGGCCCGCCGCCATTTCAGTGACTGGCGACCCGATCACATCGTGCTCAGCTACCACGGCATCCCGCGCCGCTACGCCGAACTTGGCGACCCGTATCCCCGCCACTGCGAGGCAACGACCGAGGCGTTCGCCCGCGCGCTCGACGAGCTGCGCGAGCAGCTGACGATGTCGTATCAGTCGCGGTTCGGCCGTGAGGAATGGCTCAGGCCCTACACCGACGAGACGCTGCGCGTCCTGGCGACGCGCCGCATCGAGCGGCTCGCCGTGCTCTGTCCGGGCTTTCTGGCTGACTGCCTCGAGACGCTCGAGGAAATCGGGACCGCCGGGCGCGAGTTGTACCGTCAGGCGGGCGGCGGCGACTATCGCCTGATCCCCTGCCTCAACACTGAGGCCGAGTGGATCGACGCGATGACCGCCATCGTCCGGCGCGAACTGGCGGGCTGGGACTCTGCCTCGCCGGCGGCGTCGTCCCGACCGCTCAGCCCGTCGCCGGACCATCGTCGAACGGCAGCCAGCCCCCTTCGCTGAGCGCGTCGCGACTCATGAAGCCGCGCACGCCGGCGCCGAGCAGCCGGACGCCGCGGCGCCCCGCGTCGGTCCGTTCGAGCAGCGCCACGGCCCGCGCGACGATCGCCCCGGCTTCGTCCGTCGGTGCGGCCGTGTGGCTCCGCGTCACGGTGGTGAAGTCGGGATAGCGCACCTTGATTGTCACCGTACGCGCCAGCAGTCCCTTCTTCCGCAGCCAGTCGACATTCTCGCGGGCGAGCCCGGCCAGCTCTTCACGCATGCGATCCGGATCGTGAATGTCGGCCGCAAACGTCCGTTCTGCTGACGACGACCGGGCGGGACGGTTGGGGAGAACGGGGCGATCGTCCTGACCGTGCGCGAGCCGCAGCAGCCAGTCGGTCTGGCCGCCAATGGCATCGCGCAGCACCGCGGGATCGGCCGTCCTGACGTCGATGAGCCGCGTAATCCCCCGTTCGCGCAGCCGTCGCGCGGTGACCGGGCCGACGCCCCAGAGCGCCTCGACCGGCAGGCGGTGCAGGAACGATTCGACGCGGTCGGGCGCGACAACGGTCAGGCCGTCGGGCTTCTTCCAGCCCGACGCGATCTTCGCGAGGAACTTGTTCGGGGCGACGCCGGCCGACGCCGTCAGACCGCAGCGCTCACGAATCTCCTGCTTGATGCGCCGGGCGACGCGCACGGCGAGCAGCTCGCCCCACGCATTTTCGGTGACGTCGAGATAGGCCTCGTCGAGCGACAGCGGTTCGACCAGAGGCGTCACCGAGCGGAAGATCTCGAATACCTCGCGTGACACCGACCGGTACTTCGTGAAGTCGGCGCGCACGACGACCAGGTCGGGGCACAGCCGCAGCGCGCGCGCCATCGGCATGGCCGACCGGACGCCGTACTTCCGGGCTTCGTAGCTGGCAGCCGCGACGACCCCGCGCGAGGCGGGCGAGCCGCCGACGGCGACCGGCCGGCCGCGCAGTTCCGGGCGGTCGCGCTGCTCGACCGACGCGTAGAACGCGTCCATGTCGACGTGAATGATGCGGCGCAGCCGTCCGGCCTGCGCCGTCTCCCGACCCGCCTCGCTGCCGGTCACCGTTCGTCCGTCAGTGCGTCAGGCCGTACAGGATGGCGTTGACGCCGAGCTTGTACGCCTCGTTCGTTTCCTCGATCGATCGGAAGCCGCGTTCAGACCACTCCCAGAACTGCGAGATGTCGGTGTTGTAGAAGACCACCATCTGCAGCGGTTCCGTCGGGTCGTTGTGGCGGTGCAGTCCGATGAAGTATGGCCGGCCCGCATTGTAGGCCTGCGGCACGATGTCGAACGACGGGATCGTGAAGAACTGCTGGAAGATCGGGTGCGAGACGTCGAGGTCGACGAACTGCGCGTCGGGCAGTACGCGCCGCATGTTCGCCGCGAAGTGATCCCATCCGCCGCCGCCGATGCCGCCCGGCAGCTTGAAGTCGTCGACGATGACGAAGCCGCCCTTGTCGAGGTAGGCGCGCAGGTTCTCCGCTTCGCGGTCGGTCATCATCCACCAGCCGACCTCGATGATGTAGATGAGCGGGTACTTGAAAATCTCCGGATCCTCGAGCGACAGGGTGCCGGCGGCGTCGACGTTCACCCTCAGCGTCGTGAGCGCATCCATGATGCGCATGAGGTTCCGCTCGGCGATCGGGTAGCCGTGCATCCACGCAGGCTGGCCGCGATACCAGTAGCCGCCTTCGGCCGTCTCATAGGCGACGCGCACGAACGCGAAGCGCCCGTCGTACGGCGCGTTCTCGCCGACGGCCGGCACCGGCCGCAGCCGCTGCCACGGATCGAATCCCCAGCGGCGTCCCTGTGCGAAGGCCACCCCCGCGACGAGCACGAGACAGACGACCAGGGGAGCACGGAGGCGCATGAGAGCAGCGTAAACCGATTCGCCGGTAGAATCTCCCGCATGTCGACGACGACCGCGAGGGGGCCGTTGCTGCACCGGGTACAGGTGCTCTCGACCGCCGAGGCCGAGGCGGTGGCCGGGCAGGTGCACGCGCTGCGTCGCGAGTGGCGCCAGCGGCACGAGACACAGCCCTTCTTCACGCTCGGCACGGCCGCCTATCTCGATGCACGCGAGGGCCGGTTCGCCGAGTACCAGGCGATGACCCGGACGTCGAACGCGATGCTTCGCGCGCACTTCGGCGACCTGCTCGAGCGCTTCCGCGTCGCCGTCGAGCAGCACGTCGGCACCGAAGCGGTCTATCACCCGCAGCTCGCACTGCCCGGCTTCCACATCTTCCTGTTCGACGAAGCCTTCCGGCGCAGCGGCGCGAGCGTGCACTTCGACAAGCAGTACGAGCACATCGACTGGTCGTCGATCGGCGAGCCGGACACCGATCGCCAGCTGTCGCTGACGCTGTCGGTCCGGCTGCCGGCCGGCGGAGGCGGGCTGCTGGTCTGGAACATCAACCGGATCGAGATCGAGCGCATGGCACCGGCCGAGCGCATCGAGCATTCGCGCGCCAACCGCGTTGCCACGTTCGAGTCCTACGAGGTGGGCTGGCTCGCCATCCACTCGGGCCACCAGCTGCACCAGATCGGGGCAGCCCCTCACCTGCAGCCTGGCGACGAACGCATCACGCTGCAGGCGCACGCCCTGCCGGCCGGCGGGACGTGGGTCATCTACTGGTAACGGGAGCCCGCCTCAGCGCGTCGTGAGCTCCTGCAGTCCGGGGTTTACAGACCCCTGTAGAATTCGAACGTGGCAAAGCGCAAGTCTGCCGATCCGTCCCTGTTCGACGCCGATCCGGACGACACACCCCCGTCGGGCGGCGAAGACGTCGTTGCGCTGCACGAAGCGGCGCAGACCCGGTACCTGAACTACGCCCTGTCGGTCATCACCGCGCGTGCGCTGCCCGACGTGCGCGATGGGCTGAAGCCGGTCCAGCGCCGCATCCTGCACACGATGTGGGAGCAGAACCTGACGGCCGACGCGAAGTTCCGGAAGTGCGCGAAGGTCGTCGGCGACGTGATGGGCAACTACCATCCGCACGGAGACGCCGCGCTCTACGAAACGCTCGTCCGCATGGCGCAGCCGTTCGCGCTGCGCTATCCGCTCATCGACGGGTCGGGCAACTTCGGATCGCTCGACGGCGACAGCGCCGCCGCGATGCGCTACACCGAGTGCCGGCTGGCGCGTATCAGCGACGAGATGCTCGCCGAGATCGATCAGGACACGGTGGCGTTCCGTCCGAACTACGACGGGACGCGCGAGGAGCCCGTCGTGCTTCCCGCGCGCATCCCGAACCTGCTCGCCAACGGCGCCACGGGCATCGCGGTCGGCATGGCGACCAACATCCCGCCGCACAACCTGCACGAGGTCTGCACGGCGCTCATCAAGATGATCGACGCCGACCTCGAGATGACGCCGGCGCAGCTGTGCCGCTACATCAAGGGGCCGGACTTTCCGACCGGCGGCCAGATCATCAACACACCGGAGGAACTGAAGGAGATTTACCGGACGGGCTCGGGCAGCGTCCGGATCCGCGCCACTTGGCAGCCGGGACCGGAAACCCGCTCGACGAAGACGATCTACATCACGAGCATCCCGTACACGCTCAACAAGGCCGCGGTCGTCGAGCGCATCGCCGACGTGGTGCTCTCGCGGCGACTGCCGCCGCTGCTCGACGTCCGCGACATTTCGACCGACGACGTGCGGATTGCGCTCGAGATCCGGAAGGACGCCGATCCGAAGCTCGTGATGGCGTACCTGTTCAGGCACACGCCGCTGCAGTCGAGCTTCCCGGTCAACCTCACCTGTCTCGTCCCGACCGAGAATCCGAACGTCGCGCGTCCCGAGCGGCTCGACCTGCACCAGATCCTCTGGCACTTCCTCGACTTCCGCTTCACCGTCGTGACGCGCCGGCTCGAGCACGAGCTGCGCGCGCTCGAGAAGCGCATTCACATCCTCGAGGGCTTCGAGAAGGTCTTCGATGCGCTCGACGAGATCCTGCAGATCATCCGGAAGTCGGAGGGCAAGGCCGATGCGGCGAAGAAGATCATGGCGCGCTTCGCGCTCGACGCCGAGCAGACCGACGCGATTCTCGAGCTGAAGCTCTACCGCCTGGCCCGCCTCGAGATCCTCGTCGTCCAGCAGGAGCTGGCCGAGAAGCGGAAGCGGGCTCGGGAGATCGGCCGGCTGCTCGGCAGCCGTGTCGACCGCTGGGCGATCATCCGCGCAGAGATTGAGGAGATCCGCAGGACGTACGGCGATCAGCGCCGCACCGAAATTGCCGGTGCCGTCGACGACGAGGAGTACAGCGAGAACGACTTCATCGTCGACGAGGACAACGTCGTGATCGTGACGCGCGATGGCTGGGTGAAGCGGCAGAAGGAAGTGAAGGACCTCGCGGCGACCCGCGTCCGCGAAGGCGATGCCGTGCTGGCTGCCATGGAAGGCAGCACGCGGGCGACGGTTGTCTTCTTCACCAACTTCGGCACTGCGTACACCATCCGTATCGCCGACGTGCCGGCGTCGACCGGGTACGGGGAGCCGATTCAGCGGCTGTTCCGGTTCAAGGACGGCGAGAAGGTCGTCGCGGCCTGCAGCCTCGACCGGCGCGTGGCCGGCACGCTGACGTCGGACGATCCGGAAGTGCCGCCGCCCGTGCACGCGCTGGCTGCGACGAGCGACGGCTACGCCCTGCGGTTCAGCCTGGCGCCGTTCGTCGAGCCGAGCACGCGCGCAGGCCGGCGATTCGCCCGGCTGCCCGACGGCGTGGAGGTGGTCGGCGTCGAGAAGGTCACCGGCCGCGAGACGATCATCGCGGCCACGCGCCAGGCGCGGGCCATGCTGTGTCCCGCGAGCGAGGTGAACTTCCTCAGCGGTCCGGGACGCGGCGTCATCCTCATCAAGCTGCAGCCGGGCGACGATCGGCTGCTCGGCTTCGTGGCATCGACCGGCGACCGCCAGCTGCTCACCGTCGAGACGTCGCGCGGCGCCGAGCAGACGGTCAGTACGGCGAAGTACGAAGTGACGAGCCGCGGCGGCAAGGGGCGCGAGCTGCTGCAGCGCGGTCACTTCGTTCGCGTCGTCCCCGGGCCGGTCGAGCTGCAGGCGGTGCCCGAATAGGGCGGCCGCGTGCCCGACGTGCACCCTTCGCCAGCCGACGCCCGCGCGCGCCTGGTCGGCATCGCGCTCATCTGCCTGGCTGTCGTCTGCTTCACGCTGCTCGACACGACGGCCAAGTGGCTCGGGATGCGCCTCGACACGCTGCAGGTGGTGTGGGCGCGCTTTGCCGGGCACTTCGTGCTCTCGCTGATCGCGCTGCGGCCCTGGCGCAACGCGCGGCTGCTCCGCGCCCGCCGCCCGGGCCTGCAGCTGATCCGATCGGCCCTCCTGCTCGGCGCGACGACATTCAACTTCACCGCGCTGCGCTTCCTGCAGCTCGATCAGGCGTCGGCCATCATGTTCACGGCGCCGCTGCTCGTTGCGGCCCTGTCGGGGCCGATGCTGGGGGAGAGAATCGACGGCCGCCGCTGGCTGGCCATCGGCTGCGGCTTTGCGGGCGTCCTGGTGGTGACCCGTCCCGGCGGCGGCATTCATCCGGCTGCCGCCTTTTCCCTGCTGGCGGCGTCGTGCACGGCCCTCTACAGCATCACCACGCGAATGCTGGCGCCCAGCGATTCCTCCGAGACGACGGCGTTCTACTCGTCGGTGGCGGGTCTTGTGGCGGCGTCGGTGCCGGTGGTCTGGGTCTGGGCGTCCCCGCAGGACGGCCTGACGCTGGCCGGGCTGGCGGCCGTCGGCGCGTTCGGGTGGATCGGGCACTGGCTGCTCATCGTCGCGCACCGCTACGCGCCGGCGCCCGTCCTGGCGCCGTTCAGCTACGCGCAGATGCTCTGGATGACGCTGGCCGGCCTCGTCGTCTTCGGCGATCGCCCGGATCGGTGGACGCTGGCCGGTGCGGCGATCGTGATCCTGTCGGGGCTGTACCTGCTGGTCCGCGAGCGGCCCGGGGGCGGCCGGAGTGAAAAAACCGCCCGGTCGCTCTGACAAAATCCGGACAATTCCGTGTAGGATAAGCCCCGGTCCGATCGGGGCCTGATCGATCGGGAGGATCGTTCATGAAGAAGTCGCTCGTATTCGTGCTTGCCGGCGCGGTCTGGCTGACCGGGGCGGCCGTGATGGCGCAGGGGCCCGCCGGTGGCGGGCAGCAGGCGCCCATGGATCTGAAGGTGCTGCCGAAGACCTGGTCGCGTCAGCAGGTCGGCGCACTGATGCAGGCGATCAACACCAGCCTGGGCGTGCAGTGCTCTCATTGCCATGCCGAGGATCCCGACGCGCCGCCTCCGCTGCCCGGGCAGAATCCTCGTCTCGACTACGCGCTCGACACGAAGCCCGAGAAGGAAATCGCGCGCGCGATGATCAAGCTGACGATGGACCTGAACGCGCAGGCGCGCCAGCCGGGCGACGATCCGTCGGTCGAGAAGATCTCGTGCTACACCTGCCACCGCGGCAAGGCGACGCCCGACAAGGAGCCCGAGGGCGGCTGGGGGCGCGGCAGCTTCTCGCTGACCGAAGCCGGGCCCGTCGTGCCGCAGCGTGGTCGCGGCGCCGGCCGCGGGGGCCCGGGCGGCGGCAACTGAAGACCGCCGTCGCCGACCGTCGGGGTGGATGACGTATCTGCCGGAGTCTCGTCCGAGGCTCCGGCTTTTTTTGTGGCGTGTCGCGGTGCGCGGCTGCCGCAGGCGCCGGCCTGTGCCGCGCACGCCGTGAATTACCATTGACGCGATGGACGCAAAGAGCTCGAGCCTGCCACAAAGTTCCTACCGCATCGAAACCGACAGCATGGGCGAGATCCAGGTGCCCGCCGACCGCTACTGGGGCGCACAGACCCAGCGGTCGCTGCACCACTTCAGCATCGGCCGCGAGCACTTTCCCCGGCCGATGATCCGGGCGCTCGGCATCCTCAAGAAGGCGGCCGCGCTGACCAACGGCGATCTCGGCATGCTGCCGAAGGAGCTCGTCGATCTGATTGTCGCGGCGGCCGACGAGGTGATCGTCGGCAGACTCGACGACCACTTCCCGCTCTTCGTCTGGCAGACCGGCAGCGGCACGCAGACGAACATGAACGCCAACGAGGTCATCGCGAACCGCGCGATCGAGATGGCCGGCGGCGTCATGGGGAGCAAGAAGCCCGTCCACCCGAACGATCATGTCAACCGCGGCCAGTCGTCGAACGACACGTTCCCGACGGCCATGCACATCGCCGCCGCCGAGCAGACGGTGCATCACCTGCTGCCGAAGCTCGACGGTCTGCGGCGCACGCTCGACGCCAAGGCGAAGGCCTTCGCCGACATCGTGAAGGTCGGCCGGACGCACCTGCAGGATGCGACGCCGATCACGCTCGGGCAGGAGATTTCGGGCTGGGTGGCGCAGATTGATCTGGCGCGCGCGGCGATCGAGGCGGCGCTGCCCGGCGTCTACGAGCTGGCGCTCGGCGGCACCGCGGTCGGCACGGGCCTCAACACGCATCCGGAGTACGCCGAGCGGAGCGCGGCGCGCATTGCCGAGCTGACCGGGCTGCCGTTCCGCACGGCGCCGAACAAGTTCGCGGCGCTGGCCGGGCACGAGCCGCTCCTGACGCTGCACGGCGCGCTGCGGACGCTCGCGGCGGCGCTGATGAAGGTGGCCAACGACGTGCGCTGGCTCGCCTCAGGGCCGCGCTCGGGGCTCGGCGAAATCACCATTCCGGAGAACGAGCCGGGCAGCTCGATCATGCCGGGCAAGGTCAATCCCACGCAGTCGGAAGCCATGACGATGGTGTGCGCCCAGGTGATGGGCAACGACGTCGCGGTCGGCATCGGCGGCGCGTCGGGCAACTTCGAGCTGAACGTGTTCAAGCCGCTCATCATCCACAACGTGCTGCAGAGCCTGCAGCTGCTCGGTGATGCGGCGGAGAACTTCGATCGGTTCTGTGCCGTCGGGATCGAGCCGAACGAGGCGCGCATCCGCGCCAACCTCGAGCAGAGCCTGATGCTCGTCACGGCGCTCAACCCGCACATCGGCTACGACAACGCCGCGAAGATCGCCAAGAAGGCGCACCAGGAAGGGACGACGCTGCGGCAGGCGGCGCGCGAGCTCGGGCTGGTGTCGGAAGCGGACTTCGATCGGTGGGTCGATCCGCGGAAGATGACGCGCCCGGGCGACTGAGCCGGCCGCCGTCGGTCGGCGGAACGGGCCCGGCAGGGTAAGATCGGAGGCTGCGGCCCGGCGGTGGGCGAGGGGACGTATGTCACTGGATTTCAGGGATTTTCAGGGCGTCAACGAGGGGTATCTGCTCGAGTTGTACGACCGCTACGTAGCCGATCCCCAGTCGGTCGACGAGCGGACACGTGAGCTGTTCCAGACCTGGACTCCGTCCGGGGCCTCTCCGATCGCCGGTTCGCCGTTTCCGCGGGCGCCGCTGCCGGCCGGCCTCGACATCCGGATCGCCGTCGGCGCCATCAGCCTCGCCGAGTCGATCCGCCGCTACGGCCACCTTGCCGCGCGGATCGATCCGCTCGGCAGCCGCCCGCGCGGCAACCCGCTGCTGCAGCCCGAAGGCCACGGTATCACCAACGAGCAGCTCAAGCTCATGCCGGCGACCCTCATCAACGAGGCCATCGCCGAGGGCTGCGAGACGATGTACGACCTGGTCGAGAAGCTGCGGAAGATCTACTGCGGCACGACCGGCTACGACATCGCGCACATCTTCGTCCCCGAGGAGCGGCTCTGGCTGCGCGACGCGATCGAGACCGGCAAGTACCGGGCGCCGAAGGATCCGATCGATCCCGTCGGCCTGCTCGAGCGGCTGACCGACGTCGAAGTCTTCGAGAAGTTCCTGCACCGCACCTACCCCGGCAAGACGCGCTTCTCGATCGAGGGCGTCGACATGCTCGTGCCGATCCTCGACGAGGTTCTGGCCGAGGCGGCCGAAGCGGGGCTGCGGCAGGCTTTCATCGGCATGGCGCACCGGGGCCGGCTCAACGTGATGGCCCACGTGATGGGCAAGCCGTACAAGCAGATCCTCGCGGAGTTCAAGGATCCGGTCCGCAACTATCTGGAACTGGAAGGCGTCCAGTGGGCGGGCGACGTGAAATATCACCTGGGGGCGTCGCGAGCAATCCGCGGCGGCGAGCGGGTGAACCTGCTCGTGTCGATGCCGCCGAATCCGAGCCATCTCGAGTCGATCAACCCGGTGCTCGAGGGCATGGCCCGCGCAGCCGGCACCGATGCGTCGAAGCCCGGCGCGCCGACGTTCAATCCTGACGCCGTGCTGCCGATCCTTGTTCACGGCGACGCGGCCTTCCCCGGTCAGGGCGTCGTGGCCGAGACGCTCAACCTGCACGGGCTCCGCGGCTACACCACCGGCGGCACGATCCACATCATCGCCAACAACCAGATCGGGTTCACGACCGAGCCGTCCGAGACGTACAGCACGCTGTATGCGAGCGGGCTCGCGCGCGGCTTCAAGATTCCGATCTTCCACGTCAACGCCGACGATCCCGAAGCGTGCGTCGAGGCGGCGCGCCTGGCGCTCGGCTACCGGATGAAGTTCCGTCGCGACGTGCTGATCGATCTGGTGGGGTACCGGCGCTACGGCCACAACGAGGGCGACGAGCCCGGTTTCACGCAGCCGACGCTCTACGCCGCGATTGCGCAGCATCCGACCGTGCGCGAACGGTGGGCCCGCACGCTGGAGGAGCGTGGCCTGATCGAGCCGGGCCGCGCTCAGGTGATGGTCAACGAGCGGATGGAGCGGCTCCAGCGCGTGTACGAATCGGTCGACCTCGAGCGCGACTTCATCGAGCCGACGCCCGAAGTGGCCGCGCCGGGGACGGCAGCGCGCACCCGGACCAGCGTGCCGATCGAGCGCCTCCGCGCGCTCAATGAGGCGCTGCTCTCGGTGCCCGAAGGCTTCACGGTGCACCGCAAGCTCGAGCGCTCGCGCGAGCGCCGGCGGCAGGCCTTCGACAATATCGACGAGCCGTCGATCGACTGGGCCACGGCCGAGGCGCTCGCTTATGCCTCGATCCTCGAGGATGGGACGCCGATTCGCCTCACCGGCGAGGACGTGGCGCGCGGCACGTTCAGCCATCGCCATGCCGTGCTGCGTGACGCGCAGACGGGTGAACCGTTCGTGCCGCTGCAGGCGCTGCCGCAGGCCAGGGCCGCGTTCGAAATTCACAACAGCCCGCTGACCGAGCTGGCCACCGTCGGCTTCGAGTACGGCTACGACATCCAGGCGCCCGACCGGCTCGTGATCTGGGAGGCGCAGTACGGCGACTTCATCAACGGCGCGCAGCTGATGCTCGACGAGTTCGTGCTGTCGGCGCGCGCCAAGTGGGGCCAGGAACCGGCGCTCGTGCTGCTGCTGCCGCACGGCCACGAAGGTCAGGGGCCCGACCACGCGAGCGCGCGGCCCGAGCGCTTCCTGCAGCTGGCGGCCGACACGAACATGCGCGTGGCCAACTGCACGACCGCCGCGCAGTTCTTCCACCTGCTGCGGCGCCAGGCCGCCCTGCTGGTGAAGGACCCGCTGCCGCTCGTCGTGCTGACGCCGAAGAGCCTGCTCCGGCACCCGTTCACCGCGTCGACGCCGCGCGAGCTGGCCGAGGGCGGGTGGCGAGAGATCATCGAGGACGTCGAAGCGCTCGATCGGCGCGACGGGATCCGCCGTCTCATCTTCTGCAGCGGCAAGATTGCCGTTGACCTGTTCACCAGCCCCTATCGCGAGACCACCCGGGCCGTCGCGATCACGCGTGTCGAGCAGCTCTTCCCGCTGCCCGTCGACGAGATGCTCGCGGCCATCGAGAGCTTCCCGAACCTCGAGGAAGTGTTCTGGGTGCAGGAAGAGCCCGAGAACATGGGTGCGTGGGACTTCGTGCGTCCGCAGCTCGAGGCGCTCGTCGGCCGCCGGCGGCTCGCCGTCCTGGCGCGCCCGCGCAGCTCGAGTCCGGCCGAAGGGTCGGCTGCGCGCCACGCGCAGAATCAGGAACGCCTCATCGCGCGCGCGTTCGAACTGCCGGTCACTACGCCCGGTCGCCGCACTGCGGCAAGGAAATAGGACAGCATGCCAGCGAACATCGTCGTTCCGGAAATGGGTGAGTCGATCGTCGACGCGCGCGTCGCGCGTTGGCTGAAGAACGAAGGCGACGCGGTGACGATTGGAGAGCCGCTTGTCGAGCTCGAGACCGACAAGGTCGACATCGAGGTGTCGGCGACGCAGAACGGCGTGCTCGAGAAGATCCTGCAGCCGGCCGGCGCCGACGTGAAGATCGGCGAGGTGCTCGGCGTGATCGCCGAAGGCGAAGGCCGGAGCGCGCCGCCGGCGGCCGTCCCGGAGGCTGCGGCTGCTGCCGCCCCTGCCGCCGCGCCCTCCGCGCCCACGACGCCCGTTGCCGCCACGCCGTCGGCGCGCCGGGCCGCGCGCGAGCAGAACATCGATCTTGCCGCTGTCCGGCCCGACGGCCCGCGTATTACGAAGGCCGACGTCGACAAGACGCGCGCGGCCGCGCCCGCGCCGGCGCCTGCTGCCGCCGCGCCGTCGGCGCCCGCGGCACCC
>QGVF01000129.1 GCA_003242705.1 Acidobacteriota bacterium | reverse complement strand
GCCCGGCACCGGGCCGCGTCGACTCGCCGCCGATGTCCAGCAGGTCGGCCCCCTGCTCGACCATGCGCAGCGCGTCGGCGGCGGCGCGGTCGGCGTCGAAGCGCGCGCCGCCGTCGGAGAAGGAATCGGGAGTGACGTTCACGATCCCCATGACGAGCGTCCGCTCGCCCAGCTCGAGCGAGCGGCCGTCGGGCAGAGGAATCGTGAACCGCTGACGGGGACTATTCCTGTCCAACCGGCTTGCCGAGCGCCGGGACAATCGGAGGTCGCTCGGGCGACTCGCGGCGCGGCTCGCCTCCCGATGGCGGCTGGCCGTTGTCGGACGCCGGCTGTGGAACGGGATCGGGGAGCGGGAGTCCCTGGGCCAGCAGCTTGATCTGCTCGGCGTCGAGCACCTCGCGGGCGAGCAGCTCGTCGGCAATGCGCATCAGCTCGGTCTTGTGGTCGAGCAGCAGCTTCTTCGCGCGCTCGTATTGCTCCATGACGAGCCGCTTCACCTCGGCGTCGATGCGGATCGCCGTGTCCTGGCTGTAGTCCTGGGTCTTCGAGATCTCGCGCCCGAGGAAGATCTGTTCCTCGCGCTTGCCGAAGGTGAGCGGGCCCATGTCGCTCATGCCCCACTCGCAGACCATGCGGCGGGCGAGATCGGTGACGCGCTCGAGATCGTTGCCGGCGCCGGTCGTCTGTGCGCCGGTGGTGATCTCCTCGGCGATGCGTCCGGCCAGCAGGATGGCCAGCTGATCGATCAGGTAGTCCCGCGTGTAGTTGTGCTTGTCGTCGATCGGCAGCTGCATCGTCAGGCCGAGCGCCATGCCGCGCGGGACAATCGTCACCTTGTGCACCGGATCGGCGTTGGGCAGCAGCGCGGCGACGAGCGCGTGGCCGGCTTCGTGGATGGCCGTGACGCGCTTCTCTTCGTCGCTGATGGTCATCGAGCGGCGCTCGGAGCCCATCATGACCTTGTCCTTGGCGAACTCGAAGTCCGACATGCGGACGACCTTCTGGTTGAAACGCGCGGCATTGAGCGCCGCTTCGTTCACCAGGTTCGCCAGGTCGGCGCCGCTGAAGCCGACCGTCCCGCGTGCCAGCACGCGGATGTCGACGTCGTCGGCAAGCGGAATCTTGCGGGTGTGCACGGCGAGGATGCCCTCGCGCCCCTTGACGTCGGGGCGGCTCACCATGATGCGGCGGTCGAAGCGGCCCGGACGCAGCAGCGCCGGGTCGAGCACGTCGGGCCGGTTCGTAGCGGCAATCAGAATGACGCCCTCGTTCGACTCGAAGCCGTCCATCTCGACGAGCAGCTGGTTGAGCGTCTGCTCGCGCTCGTCGTGGCCGCCGCCGAGCCCGGCACCGCGATGCCGGCCGACCGCGTCGATCTCGTCGATGAAGATGATGCAGGGCGCGTTCTTCTTCCCCTGCTCGAACAGGTCGCGCACGCGCGAGGCGCCCACGCCGACGAACATCTCGACGAAGTCCGAGCCGCTGATCGAGAAGAACGGCACGTTCGCCTCGCCGGCCACGGCGCGCGCCAGAAGCGTCTTGCCCGTGCCGGGAGAGCCCATCAGCAGCACACCCTTCGGGATGCGACCGCCGAGCTTCTGGAACTTCTGCGGCTCGCGCAGGAAGTCGATAATCTCCTGCAGTTCTTCCTTCGCTTCGTCGGCGCCCGCGACGTCCTTGAACGTGACCTTCTTCTGCGAGCTCGACGAGAGCTTCGCGCGGCTCTTGCCGAACGACAGCGCCTTGTTGCCGCCGCTCTGCATCTGCCGGACCATGAAGATCCAGAAGGCGATCATCAGCAGGATCGGCGCCCACGAAATCAGCACCGTCGTCCAGGCGCCGGCCGAGCGCTCTTCGGACGAGACGATGACCCCCTGCTGCATCAGGCGGTTCACCAGCCCCTCGTACGAAGGCGGCATGTGGGTGGTGAACTTCTTCTGGGTACCGTCGGTGGCCAGCGCGACGTAGTCTCCCCGGATCTCGTTCCCGATGAACGTGACCCGCTCAACCTCCTTCTGCTCGACTTTCGCGAGGAACTCCGAGAAGGAAATCCGGGTCCCGCTGGTCTGCAGGGCACTGGAGAACTGCCAGATCAGCGCCAGGACGACGACCAGCGTCATCCAGAACAGGAGACTCTTCAGGGTTGAACTCACGATGTGCCCTTCTTGATTTCCAAGATTACCATGCCGGCCTCAGGCCACCGGACGCGGCACCGTTCGGCCACGGCCACCGCAGCGACCCACACGATGCGCCCTTCGGCATCGACGACGATCGGGATGCGATCACGGACACCGCGCGGAATCTTCCGATCGACGAACACATCCTGCAGACGCCGCCGGCCTGGTGCCCCGAGCGGCGTAAACCGGTCGCCTGGCCGGCGGGAACGGACAGTCAGAGGCAGCGCCACGGCTGACGCCTGCACCGCGGCAACGGCATCCGCATCGTGCGAAGGCCCGGGACGCTCGGGCCCTGTCTGATAGGACGCCCGGACCGTGACACCTGTTTCACGAATATGCACCTCGCCCGGTACGGGGAGCTCGTACTGCCAGACCGGCACGGGCCCGGCAGCCGTCCCGCGGGCCGGCCCCAGCCTCACCGCATCGCCCCGCCGCACGACCCCGAGACCGCGCAGATCGAGCTGCTGCCCGTCGCGACCACTCACCGCCAGTCGGAGCACTCGATCCAAATCGGCGGCATTCGCCGTACCGCCAGCCCGTTCAATCGCTTCGCGCACCACGCGTCGCGCCAGCGGCACCGGCAGGCGTCTCAACCCTTCACTGATCAATTCGACCCCGTCGGCCGCCGTACGGATCACGTCGGCCGCCGCTTCCGCCGCCTGACGCGTCAGCCAGGCCTCGTCGTCGGCGGCCGTCCGAGCGAATCGGGCCAGTGCCGGAACGGCGCCGGGCCAGCCGGCCTCGATGGCTGGAAGCACATCGAGACGCAGGCGATTGCGTGGAATGGCGCGGTCGACGTTCGACGAGTCCTCGCGCCACTCGAGACCGCGCGCGCGCAGGTATTCGCGCAGCTCGGCGCGACGACAATCCAGGAGCGGCCGGACGAACATGCCGCGCCGCGGACGGATCGCCCCCGCCCCGCGCAGCGCCGCACCGCGGAACAGGCGAAGGAGCACGGTTTCGGCCTGATCGTCAACCGTATGACCGGTCGCAACGACCGTGGCGCCCATCCGCCGCGCCGCCTCCTCAAGTGCGGCGTACCGCAGCCGGCGAGCCGCGCTCTCGAGCGAGCTGCCGCTCCGGACCTGCTCGCTCTTCACGTCGACGTCAATCTGTTCGAAGGGCAGTCCACGCTGCGCGGCCAGCGCCCGGCAGAACGCCGCGTCGGCGTCGGCCTCCGCGCCGCGTAGACCGTGATGGACGTGCAGCAGCCCCGCCAGACGCCAGCGCGCGCGCGGCGCGAGCTCCTCGAGCAGCGCGACGAGCGCCACCGAATCGGCCCCGCCCGACAGCGCGACCGCTACGGCGTCCCCGTCGCCCCAGAGTGCACCGGAGTGAATCGCCCGGCCGACGCGGCGCGCCAGCGACGACAGCATTCTGGAAAGTGAACTCGTCGGTAGAAGCGGCTGGAGATGGGAAGGCTGGGCATCAGCCAGCCTTCCGGAGATGGTGCCGGTGCAGGGACTCGAACCCCGGACACTGCGGATATGAGCCGCATGCTCTAACCAGCTGAGCTACACCGGCCTAACCTGCCAATCATACCAGAAGACAGGGCCAGTCCGTGGATCCGAAACCCCGCGTTCGGCCCGCCGCCCGGCTCAGAGGATCACCATGGCATCGCCGTAGCTGTAGAAGCGAAAGTCGTGCGCTACGGCGTAGCGGTAGGCATCGAGAATGAGGTCGCGACCGGCGAAAGCCGCCACCAGCATCAGCAGCGACGATCGCGGCAGGTGGAAGTTCGTCACCAGCGCATCGACGACCCGGAACCGGTAACCGGGATGAATGAACAGGCGCGTCGTCGCCCGGCCGGCGGCGACGGGCCCGTCGTCGGCGGCGGCGCTTTCGAGCGCCCGCGTGGTCGTCGTCCCGACGGCCACGATCCGCCCGCCGGCACGCCGGACGCCGGCAATGGCCTCGGCCGCCTGCGCCGGCACTTCGTAGGTTTCGGCGTCGACCTCGTGCTCCTCGACGCGCTCGACGCGCACCGGCTTGAACGTCCCGTAGCCGACGTGGTGCGTCACCGTCGTCCAGCCGATGCCCGCCTGCCGGAGCCGCTCGATGTCGTCACCCGTGAAGTGCAGGCCCGCCGTCGGCGCGGCAATCGAGCCGCGGACGCGCGCAAAGACCGTCTGATAGCGCTCGCGATCGAGCTCGGTGTCCTCGCGGTGGATATACGGCGGCAGCGGAATGTGCCCGAGCCGGTCCACGGCTTCGTCGATGCTGCCGGCGCCTTCAACTTCGAACGACACCACCCGACGACCGAAGAAGAGCCGCTCGTGCACCATGGCCCTGAGGCGGATCCCCGGAGCGCGCACCGGATCCTCGAAAACCAGCCGCGCGCCCGGCCTGAGCTTCTGCCCCGGGTGCACCAGCGCGTGCCAGCGGGCGTCGTCGATGCGCTCGAGCAGCAGGCACTCGGCCCTGCCGCCGCTCGGATCGCGGCGGCCGATGAGCCGGGCCGGAAAGACGCGCGTGTCGTTGGCGACGAACAGGTCGCCGGCTCGAAAGAGCGACGGCACATCGGCCATCGTCACCTCGCGCCACGCACCCGCGGCGCGGTCGACGACGAGCACCCGTGACGCGCCGCGGGGCCGCGGCTGCTGGGCGATGAGTCGTTCGGGAAGCTCGAAGTCGAAATCGGAGACGAGGGCCATCACGCAGTACAGCGAGCGAGCGCGGCATCCATCCTTTGCCAGGAACCGCCGCCGTTCAAGTCCGGCCCTTCTTCGGGCGCCGCCGGCCGGTCCGCGCTACGCTGGCAGCGTGCGTTCGCTCGCCTGGCTGCGCCAGCTGGCCGTCCTGCTCGACGCGAGATTCCGGATCCCGGGAACCAGCATCCGCTTCGGTCTCGATCCGATTCTCGCGTTGATCCCGGGCCTCGGCGATCTCGCGAGCCCGGCCTTCACGGTGGCCCTGCTCGTGCAGGGCCTCTACCAGGGCGTTCCGCGCGTCGTCATGCTGCGGATGCTGCTCAACGCCGGCGTCGATGCGCTGATCGGCGCGCTGCCGCTGGCAGGCCCGGTCGCCGACATCTTCTACCGCGCGAACCTGCGCAACCTTGCGCTGCTCGAGCGCCACTCGAAGCCTGGTGTCGAGCCGACGCGCAGCGACTACGCATTCGTGATGATCGCGGCACTCGTGTTCGGCGTCCTGATGCTCGTGCCGGTCGCGATCGGCATCCTGCTGGCCGCCGCTCTGATCTCGACGCTTGCCGGCCGCGGCCTCGTCTAGGGCCGTGGCGATGTCGGGCAGCTGGCGCGGCGCCCACGATGCCGGCCGCAGGCGCTTCCTGCGCCGGCGACACCGGCCATAATGCTCGACGTGCAGGCGTGGCCGGGCAGTCCGTATCCCCTCGGCGCCACCTGGGATGGCCAGGGCGTCAACTTCGCGCTTTTCTCTGAACACGCAACCGCTGTCGAGCTCTGCCTGTTCGACGCCCCGGACGCCGCTGTCGAATCGGTGCGCATCCCGATCGTCGACCGCACCGACATGATCTGGCACGCCTACGTGCCGGGCCTGAAGCCGGGACAGCTCTACGGCTACCGCGTGCACGGCCCGTGGGCGCCGGCCGAGGGACATCGCTTCAATCCGGCGAAACTGCTGCTCGATCCCTACGCCCGTGCCCTCGGACGTCCAATGCGATGGCACCCGTCGCTGTTCGCCTTTGCCGACGGCGACCCGGACGGCGTGCCCGACCCGACCGACAGCGCGCCGTACGCCGCCATCGGCCAGGTCGTCGACGAGCCGTTCGACTGGGGAAACGATCGGCCGCCGCGCACTCCCTGGCACGAGACGGTCATCTACGAACTGCACGTCAAGGGCTTCACCCAGCTCAACGAGGCGATTCCGCCCGAACTGCGCGGGACGTATCTCGGCCTGGCCTCACCCCCCGCGATCGAGCACCTGAAGTCGCTCGGCATAACGGCCGTCGAGCTGATGCCGGTGCACGAGCACGTCGACGAGTGGCACCTCGCGTCGCGCGGCCTGGTCAACTACTGGGGCTACAACACGCTGTCGTTCTTCGCCCCGGATCACCGGTACGCACGCGCGACGGCCCGCGCCGACCTCGTCCGCGACTTCAAGCACATGGTGCGGGCCCTGCACGAGGCCGGCCTCGAGGTCATCCTCGACGTCGTCTACAACCACACGGCCGAGGGTGATCACCGGGGTCCGACGCTCTCGTTCCGCGGCATCGACAACCGGAGCTACTACCGGCTGCTGCCGGGCAACCCGGCGCGATACCAGGACTTCACCGGGACGGGCAACACGCTCAACATGCAGTCGCCGGCCGTGCTGCGGCTGATGATGGACAGCCTGCGGTACTGGGTCGAGGAGATGCACGTCGACGGCTTCCGCTTCGACCTGGCGTCGGCGCTCGCGCGCGAGCTGCACGCCGTCGATCGGCTCGGCTCGTTCTTCGACGTCATCGGGCAGGACCCGGTGGTGTCCCGCGTCAAGCTCATCGCCGAACCCTGGGACGTGGGCGACGGCGGCTACCAGGTCGGCAACTTTCCGCCCGGCTGGGCGGAGTGGAATGGTCGCTACCGCGACGTGGTCCGCCGCTTCTGGCGGGGCGACCGCGGCGTGATTGCCGAGCTGGCCACGCGCCTGTCGGGCAGCAGCGACCTGTACGGCCTGTCGGGCCGGCAGCCGCACGCGAGCATCAACTTCGTGACGAGCCACGACGGCTTCACGCTCGCCGACCTGGTCAGCTACAACGAGAAACACAACCTCGCCAACGGCGAAGACAACCGCGACGGCGACCCGAACAACCTCAGCTGGAACTGCGGCGTCGAAGGACCGACCGACGACGCGGCGGTCCGCGAACTGCGGGCGCGGCAGGTGCGCAACTTCATGCTGACGCTGCTCGCCTCGATCGGCGTGCCGATGATTTCGGGCGGCGACGAGGTCCTGCGCACCCAGCGCGGCAACAACAACGCCTACTGTCACGACTCGCCGCTCTCGTGGACACCGTGGCGCCGCGATCCCGAACGCACGGCGATGCTCGAGTTCACCCGTGCGCTGGTCGCGCTCCGGCGATCGCAGCCGGTGCTGCGCCGCCGGACGTTCCTGCGCGGCGGCCCGCAGGCCGACGTCCGCTGGCTGCGGCCCGACGGCGCCGAGATGACCGACGCCGACTGGTTCGACGCCGACCGCCAGGTGCTCGGCATGCTGCTCGACGGCAACCACATCGGTGAGCGCGACAGCCGCGGCCGTCCGCTCCGCGGCGACACCCTGCTCGTGCTCCTCAACGCGTCGGCCGCCGGCCTGCACTTCACGCTGCCGGATCGCGGGACGCGGTGGGAGCTGCTGATCGCCAGCACCGATGCGACGCCGCGGCCGGCACCGACGCCGGTGCCATCTCCTCTGTTCATGCCGGCGCACTCGTCCTGCATCCTGCGCGAGCGCCCGGGCCGCCCCGCTTGACTGCCGCTGCGGCGGGCTTATGATGCGGCTTTCACCATGTCATCGCGCTTCAGGGTGCCGGCGCGTCGGACGCTGGTGCTCGCCGCCGTGTACGGTGCGGTGCTCGCCGTGCCCGCTTCCGCTCCGGCCCAGCCTCCGGAGACCTGGGGCGCGCTCGAAGTGCCGCTCGACGCGGTGCGGGCACGCGAGACGCTCTCGCTCGGACATCCGGACGGGCGGCTCGACGCGACGCTGCTGCTCGACTTCACGCGCCGCTGGGGCAACCTCGACCTGACCGCGGCCGCCGCCCGATTCGAGCAGCTGCTGGCAACCGAGGCCGAGGCCGACGCTGCGCTCCGTCTGCCCCTCCCGCTGCCCGGGTTCTGGCACAGCCACGTCTTCAGCGATCGAAGGCCGGCGATCGCGTCACTGGTGCGGAACCGCCGCGCCGTGCTCACCTACACCGGCCTGCTGGCGCTCGACGACCGCACACTTGCCTGGCTCGACGACAGACACGACGTCGTGCGGGCGATCAGCGCGGATGACGTGAGCGCTGCCGCGTTCGCCGCCTTCGGCAGCTCACTCCAGATTGATGAAAACGGCAGCGTCCGGGTGCCGGGAGGGGCAGACGCGGAAGAGGTGTGGACGACGCTGACGGGCCGGCAGCCATCTGACGCGGCCGCGTTCGTGACGGCGATGCTTGCCGCCGACGGTGGCCGGCTCGCCTGGTTCTACGACACGATCGCCGCCCTTTCACCACAGCGCCAGCGCTTTGCGCTTGCCCTCGACGGCGATCCGGCTGCGCGCCTCACGGCGGTTCGACGTGTCTACGAGCGTTTCCGCGCGGTTGAACCTGCCTGGCGCATTCCCGCGCGCCCCTTTCACCGGCCGCCCTTCGACGCCGGTCTGTTGCTGATGACCGTCGACATAACGCCGGCAGGAACGGTCGGTCCCGACTGGTGGCCGCCGCTGCTCGCCCTCGCGGTGCGGGGCGGCGACTGGACGGCACGCGTCGCCGATATCTCCGCGACGCCGACCGTGCGCGCCGACGCCGCGTGGCTCGTCGAGTGGGTCTTCGAGCGTCCCGATGAAGCCGAGCGCCGGTATGCCGCGCTGCGGCTGCTCCAGCGATCGTTCGCCGACGTGCCTGTCGATCTGTCGCAGGCACTGCACGACGTAGTCGCAGCGGCCGTC
Source organism: Acidobacteriota bacterium (assembly GCA_003242705.1). Lineage (GTDB taxonomy): Bacteria > Acidobacteriota > Vicinamibacteria > Vicinamibacterales > SCN-69-37 > SCN-69-37. The sequence goes on along the minus strand of QGVF01000129.1, from coordinate 1,343 downwards.
GAAATGCCGGCCCTCGCGGCAAGCCTCCAGCGAACGGGACTTTCCAGTCCTCAGCTGCACGCCACGGTGGCCCGGGCGGCGCGGCGGCTCACCTGGGCCGGCGGCCAGAGTCGCGTCTCAGCCGCGCTCGGGCGCTGGCAGGCATGCCTGGCCCTGCTCGAGCAGGTGCAGCGCACGCGGCGGCTGCCGGCCGAAGTGGTCGATTCACTGCTCGAGGGCCTGGCCGAACTCGTCGCCCCCGGCGGATCGCTTGCGCCCGGCGGTACCGCCGACTGGGTCGAACAACTGGCGGCGGCGGTCGCAGCGCTGCCAACGTCGCCGGTCGAGGGCGGCGTTCCGCACCCGATCTCCGAGGATCTGTTCGTCCAGTCCGCCACGGCCGCCGAGGCGCACGACGACAACGTCATTGCGTGGGAAGGCCTCGACTACGAAATCACACCGGAACGCGCGGCGGCCGCTTCCGCGCTCGCCGTCCGTCGTGCCGGCGGCGGACCTGAGCTCGAGAGCCTGATCGAGCTCAACAGAATCCGTCGGGCGCTGACGGCCGGCGACCTGGCCGCCCACAGTGGTCTGGCGCCGCGGCTGCGCGCGATGCTGCCGGTCTTTGCCGATCTGCGATGGATGGACCGTACGATGGCCGGCAACCTCGACTACGCCCTCGAGCGTGCGGGCGACGCGGGCGAGCGGCTCGATCGCGAGCTGCCGCTGCTCCACGCCGCCGCCGACCTGCTCGTCGACGCCATCGTCCCTCCGCTCGTGTACGCGCTTGCCGTCTCGCCAACGCCCGAACCGGTGCTCTTCGCCGATGCGTGGCGACGGCACGAGCTGACAACGAGCTCCGGGCCGGCGCCGCACGATCTGCCGCCGTGGCAGCGGCTTGCGTGGCAGTTCGCGACAGACTATGGCCTCGGCGGCGGCACGCGCCTCGTCGGTTCGTGGCTCGGCCTCGACGTCGCCCTTGCTCACGCCCGGCTGGTGCGCCTCGTCGACGACAGCGTCCCCGTGCCCGGCATCGTCGATCCCCGTCAGCGCACCGCGCTCGTCGAGACGCTCGCGCTCCGGCGTCCTAACCCGTCTGTCGACGTGCGCGCTGCGATCAGGCGCGGCCGCGAGCGGATCGCAACCTGGGCTGCGGAGCCGCCGCCCCCCGCGGAGCTGGCCCGGCGGCTTCGCGCGGGGGGCGTCGACCCATGGCGTGCCAACGTCATTGCGTGGGCCACCGCCGACGGTCGCACCGACGCCCTCGAAACCCTTTCAGTCACCGAAACCTTCTGGCTGGGTGGCGGCAGCAGCGGCGTGTTCACGTCGACGTCGAGCCGGCTGATCGACGGCTGCCTCTGCCC
>QGVF01000193.1 GCA_003242705.1 Acidobacteriota bacterium | reverse complement strand
ACGAAGGGCCTGTTTCAGGGGTACCCGAACCGCGTATACGTCGAGCGGCGCAGCCGGGAGCACCAGTGGGACGACTGGCAGGAGTGGCGCAGCCAGTACGACCATCCGCTCTGGCTCGATCTGGAGGCGCAGGCGGCCGGCGCCGGCCACGGCGGCATGGACTATCTCGAGGACTACCGTCTCATCAGGTGCCTGCGCGAAGGACTGCCGACCGACATGAACGTCTACGACGCCGCGGCGCTGTCGGCCATCGTCGAGCTGTCGGTCCAGTCGAACGCGCTGCGGTCGCGTCCGGTCGACGTTCCTGACTTCACACGCGGCCGCTGGCAGACCAATCCGCCGCTCGACATCGTCCGGATGTGACGCTCACCACGCTCGACTGGTCCATCGTCGTCGGCGCTCTCGTCGTCTGCTTCCTGCCGGCGCTCTTCTTCGCGCAGCGTGCGGGCCGGAGCACGACGGAGTTCTTTACGTCGGGGCGCTCGGCGCCCTGGTGGCTGATCGGCGTGTCGATGGTGGCGACGACGTTCAGCACCGACACGCCGAACCTCGTGACGGGCCTGGTGCGCAACGGCGGCGTGTCGGCGAACTGGATCTGGTGGGCATTCGTGCTCACCGGCATGACGACCGTGTTCTTCTACGCGCGGCTCTGGCGGCGTCTCGGACTGCTCACCGACCTCGAGTTCTACGAGCTGCGCTATGCGGGACGTCCGGCCAGCTGGGTGCGTGGCTTCCGCGCGATCTACCTCGGCTTCGTGTTCAACGTGGCGATCATGGCCGCGGTCAACCTGGCGGCTGCCAAGATCGCCAACGTCCTCCTCGGCTGGCCCATCGGGACGACGCTCGTCGTCTGCGGCGTCATCAACGTGATCTTCGCCGCGACGTCAGGGCTGTGGGGCGTGCTCGTTGCCGACACGCTGCAGTTCACCCTGGCGCTGACGGGCTCGATCGTCGCCGCCTGGTTCGCACTGCAGCGGCCGGAGGTCGGCGGGCTGGGAGGGCTGGCGGCACAGATCGAACCGCAGACGCTGGCGCTGCTGCCCGACTGGGACGAGCCGGCCACGGTGCTGGCGGTATTTGTCGTGCCGCTCGCCGTGCAGTGGTGGGCGGCCTGGTATCCCGGTTCGGAGCCGGGCGGCGGCAGCTACGTGGCCCAGCGGATGCTTGCGGCCCGATCGGAGGCCGATGCGTTCCACGGCACGCTGCTGTTCAACGTGGCGCATTACGCGCTGCGCCCGTGGCCGTGGATTCTCGTCGCGCTCTCGTCGCTGCTGGTCTTTCCCGATCTCGCCGACATTCAGCGCGCATTGCCGCACGTCGATCCGTCGCTGCTCGGCGACGACATGGTCTACTCCGCCATGCTGACGTTCCTGCCGGCGGGCCTCCTCGGGGCGATGATCGCCGGACTGCTGGCGGCGTACGTCTCGACGATCTCGACGCACCTGAACTGGGGAACGTCGTATCTGGTGCACGACTTTTACCGGCGATTCCTGCGGCCCGATGCCTCGGAACGGCACTACGTGCTGATGGGGCGCCTTGTCACGGCGGCACTGATGGCCCTGTCGGGCGGGGTGACGTTGCTGCTCGGCACGGCGCAGGACGCCTTCAACCTGATGCTGTCGATCGGCGCCGGCACGGGCCTGCTGTACCTGCTGCGCTGGTTCTGGTGGCGCATCAACGCGTGGAGTGAGATCGCGGCCATGGTCAGCTCGTTCGTGATCGCCGTGGTGCTCTTCGTAGCGAACCGCGGCGGCGCGGGACTCGACGGGCCATGGGTTCTCGTCGCGTCGGTCGCCGTCACGACGGTTGTCTGGCTTGCCGTGACGCACCTGACGCCGCCGGTCGAGCGCGCGACGCTGCAGCGGTTCTACCGCCTGGTGCGACCGGGCGGTCCGGGGTGGAGACAGGTGCGTCTCGAGTGCGGCGGTCTGGCGCCGGCCGACGACCTCGGCCTGGCGCTCGACGGCTGCGTGACCGGCTGCGTGTTCGTGTACGCCGCCCTGTTCGGTACCGGCCTGCTGCTGCTCGGACGGCCGATGCCGGGTATGGTGCTCACGACGGTCGCCGCAGTGGCCGCATGGCGGCTCGGGCGTATCGTCCGCGCGCAGGGACCGCGATGAAGGCGGTCGTGCTCACGCGCGGGCTTGGTCGCCGGATGCGCGCGGGAGAGGTCGAAGGCCTGACGCCGGAACAGGCAGCCGCCGCCGCGGCGGGTCTGAAGGCAATGATGCCGGTCGGACCTCCTTCGCCGGCAGGACCTCATCGATTCCTCGATCACGTGCTGCACGAACTGGCCGACGCCGGTGTTGATCGCGTCGCGCTCGTCGTCGCGCCCGGGCATGCCGAAATCCGGCACTGGTATCGCGAGGTCGTCGTCCCTTCGCGCCTCGCGATCGATTTCGTCGTGCAGGCGGAGCCACGCGGCACTGCCCACGCCGTACTGGCTGCCGAGTCCTGGGTCGGCAGCGACGAATTCCTCGTGGTCAATGGCGACAACCTCTACCCGGCGACCGCCTGCGCCGCCTCGCGGGGCCCGGGCGGCCCGGGGCGGGGGGCGTTGAGGGGAACGCACTGGGTGTGG
>QGVF01000128.1 GCA_003242705.1 Acidobacteriota bacterium | reverse complement strand
AGGCGCCGCCGATCCCGGAAGGCTTCACGCCGATCTTCAACGGCAGGGACCTCACCGGCTGGCACGTGAGCAAGACCAACCATCACGGCACGACGCCCGACTTCCGCGTCCTGCACGGCGTGATCATCGGCACGCAGCAGCCGTGGAACGAAGGCGGCATCCTGCTCACCGACCGCCGGTACAAGAACTTCGAGGTCTACGTCGAAGTGAAGCCGGACTGGGGCAACGACGGCGGCCTCTTCCTGCGGTCGACCGAGGCGGGCCAGGCTTACCAGGTCACGATGGACTACCTGCCCGGTGGCAGCATCGGCGGCATTTACGGTGAGGGGCTCAAGGGTGTGCAGGGCACGAACAACGAGGCCGCGAGCGTCGTGCCGTGGTACGAAGCGTGGCACCGCGAGGAGTGGAACCGGGTCCGCGCGCGGATCGAGGGCGACGTCCCGCGCATCCAGGTGTGGATCAACGACAAGCTCGTGCGCGACTGGACCGCGAACGCGAACTACCTGCCCGACGGCGCGACCGACGGTCACATCGCGATTCAGGTGCACCGCAACGGCGTGACGCCCGGTCAGGAGTACCAGCGCTGGGTGCCCGGCGGCTTCTGGCGGTGGCGCACGATTGCCGTCAAGGAGCTGCCCTGAGGCCGGGCCAGACCGGCGATCGCTGCTCGTTTCGACAACCGGGCCGGCGTTCTGCCGGCCCGGTCCCCTCCGTATTCGCCAGTCGCACGTCCTCGTCCCGAGATGGCCATCGGTAAGCTGCTCCGCTCGCTTCTTCCCGGCTTTTTCCTGTTCGGCTTCTGCATCGGTACGGGCAGCGTAACGGCCATGGCCACGGCTGGCGCCGATCACGGCATGGCGCTGCTGTGGACGGTGGCGCTGTCGTGCGTGATCACCTTCTTCCTGATCGATCTCTACGGGCGCTTCACGCTCGTCACCGGCGAGACGTCGCTCGCCGCCTTCCGGCGTCACCTGCACCCGCTGGCCGGCTGGTTCTTCATCGTGACGCTCACCGCGCACGTCAGCGGCAGCGTCATCGGCGTGATGGGCATCCTCGCCGATGTCTGCTCCGTCTGGTCCGCCCGGTTCCTCGAGGGCGGGATCCGGCCCATCTGGTTCGCGCTCTTCTTCGTGACGCTCGTCTACCTGCTGTTCCTCGACGGTCGGACGAAGGTCTTCGAGCGCGTGCTGGCGGCGATTGTCGCCGTCATGTCGATCTGCTTCCTGCTGAACCTGTTCTTCGTGGCACCGCCGGCCGCCGATGCGCTGCGCGGGCTGGTGCCTGCCGTGCCGGCCGACACCGGCGGCCGCAGCCCGTTTCTCGTGATTGCCTCGATGGTCGGGACGACGGTCTTCTCGGGGCTCTTCATCATGCGCGGCACGCTCGTGCGCGACGCCGGCTGGACGCTGGCCGACCTGCCCGTTCAGCGCCGCGACGCGGCGTTTTCCGGCCTGATGATGTTCCTCGTGAGCGGCGCCATTATGGCTGCCGCCGCGGCCACGCTGCACGCGACGGGGCAGACGCTGAACACGGTGTCCGAGATGATCGTGCTGCTCGAGCCGTTTGCGGGATCGATCGGTGTCGGTGTCTTCACGATGGGGATCATCGCGGCCGGTGTGTCATCGCAGTTCCCCAACGTCGCGCTGCTGCCCTGGATGCTCAACGACTACTACGAGCGGCCGAACCACATGCGCCGGGCCGACTACCGGATCTTCGTGCTCGTCATCTCGCTGCTCGGCCTTATCGTGCCGCTGACCGGTGCACGGCCGATTGCCGTGATGATCGTCTCGCAGGCCTTCGGCGCGCTCGTGCTGCCGATGACGGTGCTCTGCCTGATCGTGCTCGGCAACCGCAAGTCGCTCATGCGCGAGCACCGCTTCGGGCCGGTCACCAACGCCCTGCTGCTCGTGACGTTCGCCTTCGCGGTGACGATGAGCTGGATGAGCTATTCGGGGCTGATTGCAACAGTCCGCTCGTGGATGTAGACCGGGGGCGGCAGCGTGCCGCCCCCGAATGACCCGCCCGGCCGGCTACTGCCACTGCCAGCCGATCGACGCGTAGACGGTGCGCGGTGCGCCCGGCGCGAACTCGCGCCCGCGGCTCGTCGTGTACGAGGCGCTTTCGGCGTATCGCGCGTCGGTCAGGTTCAGCACCCGCACGTGCAGCTGCAGCGACTCGTGCAGCGGCACGCGCAGGCGCAGGTTGAGCAGCGTGTGGCCGTCATACCGCTCCGTGTTGGCGGCGTCCATGAAGTACGGCCCGATGCGGCTCAGCTCGATCGATCCATGCAGCCACCGGATCGGCGTGAGCGTGACGATCACGTTGCCGATCGTCGCGGGCGCAAGCTCCATCGTCAGGCCGCTGTAGTCGAGGCCGGCGGCCGGATCCACCTGCCAGTCGACGTACTCGTGCCGCGCGTACGACCAGCCCGTCGACACGCGGATGCTGCGGTGCAGCGCGAGCGCGCCGGACAGCTCGATCCCGGTGTGCCGGGTCCGGCCGGCATTGCGGGCCTCGGTCGCACCGGTGTCGGGATCGCGGAAGCTCAGAATGTCGTCGCGCTTGACGAGACGGTAGACCGACACGTCGGCGTTCCACCGCAGGCCGCGCGACAGTCGGATGCCGGCTTCCGCGTTCGTCGCCTTCACCGGGGCCAGGTCGATGGTGTTGATCGCCGTGCCCTGACGGAACAGCTGGCCCTCGGACGGTGCGCGGAAAGCGTCGCGATAGCTTGCGAACAGGCTCACCGTATCGGACGCCGCCCAGGTGAGTCCGAGCTTCGGAGTCAGCCGGCGGAAGTTCCGCACCGCATCGTCCGGCCGCCGGTGGCGCGGCGTCTCGGGCGCGTCGAGCAGGTCACGGTAGTCGTAGCGCGAAGCGTCGAAGCGGACGCCGGTCTGCGCCCGGAGCCGCGGGCCGAGCGTCCAGTCGATCTGCGCGTAAGGCGCGACACCGGCATAGACGACGTCGTAGTCGTAGACGACCGGCCCGTCCGTGTAGGCGACGAACTTCGGCCGCCCGTTCGGCGTCGGCTCAGTCGTCGGCACGATGACGCGCTCGAGGCGGCCGCCCGGGCTGTAGTCGATATCGACGCCGGCGCTGAGCGATCCGCGCACCGCGGGCAGCTCTCGCTGCAGGCGGGCCAGCAGGCCGACGGATCGGTTCCCGGAGCGCGCGTCGGTCGGATCGTAGGTCAGCGACCAGTTGGCGAGCAGGTCCATCCGGTTGTCGCGGAAGTACGGGATGACGTTCCAGACCGTCGTGCCCGAGACGCGCGTGAAGTCGAACGAGGCGCGAAAGGCCCGGACATCGCGCCGCGAGATCGGCGTGAGGTTCAGGCGCGGATTCGACAGGTAGTCGACCTCGGCCAGCGCCGAGCTGCCGGCCGTCTGCTGATCGACGCGGCTGAAGGTTACCAGCGCCCGGGCGACCGTGCCGTCGCCGGTTCGATCCCAGCGGATCGATCCGCTCTGCCGGTCGTAGCCGGTGGCTTCGCGCCAGCCGTCGGTCTGCGTCAGGTTCACGTCGGCGCGCACGCCTTGCCGGCCCCGGCGCACGCTGCCGCCGGTCAGCAGTCGCGCCCAGCCGTGCTGCCCGCCCTCGAGCTCGACTTCCCAGGCCGGCGCGTCGAGCGCCGATCGCGTGATCACGTTCACGACGCCGCCGATGGCGTCGCTGCCGTAGAGCACCGAGCCGGGGCCCTTCGTGACCTCCACACCGGCCGCCGCCGCGACGTTCACTTCGTAGAGCGCGTTGTGGTTGAAGAAGCCGGTCGATCGGGTCGGAACGCCGTCTTCGAGGTACAGGTAGACCGGATTCGTCGTGAGCGGCTGCCGGATCGCCGTCTGGTGCCCCTCACCGCCGGTCGTGTTCACCCAGACGCCCGCAACCTGGCCGAGCAGCTGTCCGGGATGCGTCGGGGCGATGGCTGTGATCTGCTCACGCGGCAGCGAGGCGACCGCGGCGGGTGTCTCGCGAATGAGCTGCGTGGCGCCCGTCTCGGTCACCGTGACCTGTTCGGCAAACGCCAGATCAACCGTCAGGCGGACCGGACTGCCCGATCCGTCGATCCGCACGTCGCGCACGGTTGGCTGCACGCCCGACAGTCCCGACACCGTCGCCCGGCACGCGGTCGGTACCGACGGCGGCGTGAATGTCGACAGGCCGCGCGCGTCGGTGACCAGCACGATGGCCGGGTCGACGCACGACTCCACGGTGACGGTCATGCCGGGCAGCGGCAGGCCGCTCGCATCGACGACCTGAACGACGACCTGATTCGTCGCGGCCCTGACGCCGTCCTGGACGACCGGCGGGGCGGCAGGCGAAAGAAGCAGCAGGACAGACGCAAGAGCAGGGAGCATGACGCGGTTTCCTCCGATGAAAACGGCGCGGTCCTGCGGGAACGGCGCCGGATTCATCGTAGGAAGCGGGTGCGCTGGCGGGAATGCGGTCTTTTGTCGCAGCCCGGCAAATCCCCGGGGCGGCACGCGAAAGTTGCACGAAGGCGGGGCAGACGAGGTATAGTCTAGGGTTTGCGCCTGCCCATGGGGTCCGCCCCGGGGCAGGGGCATCGGGATGGCCCGGCGTGGTTTCTGTCCGAATCGACGCCGCAGCGGCAGAGCGTCATTCCCGATCAGACGATCAACGTCTCAGCCGGCGCGCCGGCTTTTGCAGAGGTAAGACTCAATGTCCCGCTACACCGGTCCACGCGTTCGCGTTCTCCGCGCCCTGGGGGTCAACCTTCCGGGCCTCACCAGCAAGACGCTCGACAAGCGTCCCATGCCGCCCGGCCAGCATGGCGGCCGTCGTCGCCGGACGATTTCGAACTACGGCAAGCGGCTGAAGGAAAAGCAGAAGCTGCGGGCGCACTACGGCGTCACGGAGCGCCAGCTCCGGGAGATGGCCGCCCGCGCGGCGCGTTCGCGTGGCAACGCGATGGCGACGCTGGTGCAGCTGCTCGAGCGCCGGCTCGACAGCGTGGTGTTCCGCGCCGGCTTTGCGCGCACGATTCCCGCCGCGCGTCAGCTCGTGACGCACGGCCACATCCTCGTCAACGGCAAGCGGCTGAGCTACCCGTCGGCCCGCGTGAACGTGGGCGACGTCATCACCGTGAAGACCGGACGCGGCGAGAACGCGGTGCGGAAGCAGCAGGAGCTCGGTGCCGTGCTCACGCCGCCGACCTGGCTCGAGGTGGACGGTGGGGGCCTGACGGCGAAGGTCGTCGGCCTGCCCGACATCGACTCGGTGCCGTTCCCGGTCGAGCTCCCGCTCGTCGTCGAGTTCTACTCGTAAGACCAGCTTCAGAAAGGCGCAGGGGCGTATGCCCCTGCGTCGACTCTTCCGCAGCGTCGGCCTGTCGCGCCGGCTGTCGACGGCCGCCGTGTGCCGTCGCGCCGCGCCCGTCAGTCCTGCGGCTCTGCGGCAGCGCCAGACGCAAGGCGCTCGACGCGCGCTTCGCGGACGCCGCGACCCGACATCGACAGCACTTCGACGCGAATCGGCCCGTACTCGACCGTATCGCCCACTGCCGGCAGGCGGTCGAGCAGCGCGAGCACCAGGCCGCTGACGCTCTCGACTTCCTCGTGCTCGAGCTCGATGCCGAGCGCCTGTCCGAGCTCTTCGAGCCGCAGCGTGCCGGCGACGCGCAGCGTGCCGTCGGGCTGCTGAACGATGCCGGGCTCGGCGGGCAGGCCTTCGTCGATCTCGCCGACCACTTCCTCGAACAGATCTTCGAGGCTGATGATGCCGGCCGTGCCGCCGTGCTCGTCGACCACCACCGCCAGGTGCGCGTGCTCGCGCTGCATCGTCGCCAGCACGACGTCGAGGCCGGCCGTTTCAGGAACCACGGGCAGGCGCCTCAACCGCGACTCGGTGAGCGGCTCGTTGCGGATCAGGCAGTGCAGCAGGTCCTTCGCGTGCACCATGCCGACGATGTCGTCGAGGTGTTCGCGGTAGACCGGATAGCGCGTCCGCCGATGCGTGTGGACGATCTTCCGGAGCTCGTCGGGACCGGTGCCGAGCCGGATGCCGATGATGCGCACCCTGGGCACCATCGCCTGTCCTGCCGTCAGGTCGCCGAACTCGAACAGTTCCTGCAGGATGCGTGCTGCGGCGCCGAGCAGCTGCCCGCCCTTCTCGCTCTCCTCGACGATCAGCCGCAGCTCCTCTGGCGAGTAGAGCAGCTCGCGCGGGTTCAGCTCGCGACGTACTCCGATCAGACGGAGTGAGAAGTTCGCCAGCCCGTTCAGCGCGAGCACGAACGGATAGAAGACGAAGAGCGCGAGCCGCATCGGCCAGTAGGCGAGGCGCGCGACGCCGATGGGATTCTGCAGCGCGAGCCCCTTCGGCAGCATCTCGCCCACGACGATGTGGAGGATGGTCAGCACCGTGAGCGAAACGATGGCTGCGGCGGTCGCACCTCCGGGGGGCGCGAGCACCGGAACGTGCAGGTTCAGGTAGTTCGCGAGCTGGTGCTCGCCGAACATCCCCAGACCGAGGCTCGCGACGGTGATGCCGAGCTGCGCCGTCGCCAGGTACCGGTCCTGTCGACGTGGTGCCGAAACGATCTGCAGGACGCGCGCGGCGAGCCGATCGTCGACGGAGCGTCGCTCCAGGGCGGGTCGCGACGCGCCTATCAGCGCGAACTCCGCCGCAACGAACAGCGCGTTGAGCAGCACGAACGCGAGCACCGCAAGGGTGATGGCCGTCAGGCTCACGTCCGTCCTCCGGGCGACGGAGTGTCGACCGCCGGCGGTCCGAGCAGCTCGTTGAGCACGTCCTGAATGGTGACCAGGCCCTGTGCGCGGCCCTCGGCGTCGACGACGACGGCCGAATGCGTCCTGCGTTCACGCAGCGTCGCGAGCACCCGATCGGCCGGCAGCGACGCGTCGATCGTCGGCACCGGCCGCATGAGCGTCTCGAGCGGGCTCTCGCCGGTCGTGGCGTAGCGTTCGACGATGTCCTTGACGCGCACGATGCCGACGATCTGTTCACGGGTGTCGCGAAATACCGGCAGTCGACTGAACGTGGTGGCGGCGGCGGTCTGGAGCACGTCGGACCACGGACTCGAGATGTCGAGCGCCGTCAGTCGATCGCGGGGCACCATGAGGTCGGCCGCCGTGCGCTTGTGCAGGTGCAGCGCCCGGCGCAGCCGCTGCTGCTCCTCCGGTTCGAGCAGGCCGCCTTCGAGGCTCTCGGCAATCAGCAGGTCGATCTCTTCGGGCGAGTGCAGATGCTGGTGGCCGGGCCGATCCGCGCCGAAGAGGCGCAGCAGGACGAGTGCGGCGCCGTTGAGCACCCGCAGCAGCGGCCGGAAGACGAACAGCGACCACTGCATGGGCAGGACGGTCGCGAGCGCGGTGGCCGTGGGGTACTGCAGCGCGAGCGTCTTCGGCACGAGCTCGCCGAGTACAAGCTGCGCCGCGGTCAGCAGGATCAGCACGACGGTGACGGCCGCCGACAGTGCCGCCAGCTCGGTAAGGCCGAACAGTCGCGCGATGAGCGGGGCCAGCCAGGGGCTGACCGTCGCCTGCGCGTAGGCGCCGAGCATCAGGCTCGACAACGTGATGCCGATCTGCGACGTGCCGACGTACTGATCGAGCGCGACGCGGTCGTCGATGTGGGGCAGCAGTCGGCGTGCGAGGCGGCTGCCTTCGTCGGCCAGGCGTCGGATGCGGCTGCGTCTGGCACCGACCGCCGCAAACTCTCCCGCGACATAGAGCGTGTTCGCGAGAATCAGCAGGACGATGACCGCCCAGACACCCAGGGACATGCGAGGCTAGTAAAGCCCTTAAGCGCCGGTGCCTGCAAGCACCCCGGCCGCGTCGACCCTCTTTGCAGATTCCCCCCGGCGCGCGACAATCGCCCTTCCATGCTGCTCACCCTGCTTGTCACGCTGATGCTCGTCCTGCAGGCTCCCGGTTCCACGCTCCAGCCTGACCCGCCGATGCGCTGCGCGGCCTGCGACGCCTGGAACGAGCCGCTCCCGCCCTTCAAGGTGTTCGGCAACACGTACTTCGTGGGCACCGGCGGCCTCTCGTCGGTGCTGATTACCTCCGACAGCGGTCACATCCTGCTCGACGGCGGATTGACGCAGTCGGCAGCGCTCATCGACGCAAACATCCGGCAGCTGGGCTTCGATCCGGCGGACATCCGGCTGATAGCCGCCTCGCACGAGCACTACGACCACGTCGGCGGCATCGCGGCGCTCCAGCGCCTCAGCGGCGCCGAGGTGGTGCACAGCGAGGCCGGGGCCCGCGCGCTGCGCCGCGGGCTGCCGAACGACGACGACCCGCAGATCGCGTTTGGTCGAGAGGCAAACGCGTTTCCGGCCGTTTCCAGCGTGCGCGCCGTCGCCGACGGCGAGGTCGTCCGTGTCGGCCCGCTGGCCATCACCGCCCATTACACGCCGGGCCACACGCCGGGCAGCACCTCCTGGAGCTGGCGCTCGTGTGAGGGCGACCGCTGCGTCGACATCGTGTATGCCGACAGCCTGAATCCGGTCTCCTCCGACGACTTCCGCTTCTCGGGCGGCAACGGCCGGCCAGGCATCGAGGACTCGTTCCGCGCGAGCATCGCGAAGGTTGCGTCACTCCCGTGTGACATCGTGATCTCGGTCCACCCGGGTTTCACGAACCTGACACAGAAGCTGGCGGCGCGAGCCGCAGGGGCGTCGCCCGATCCGTTCATCGATGGCGGCTGCGGCCAGTACGCCGCCGACGCCGCTCGTCGTCTCGACGAGCGGCTGGCCCGCGAGCGTCGCTGAGCGCGATTCGCCGGACGGCCCGTGTCTCGACGAGCCGTCCGGGTGGTGAACCGAGCCGGCGGGCGGCCCGTCGACCGCCGGCCGCATCCGGCCACTTGATCACTCGACCGGCCGGCCGTCGTCGTTCCAGACCTCGACGGGGGCGATGCCGAGCTTTTCGATCGGATCGCGAATCTGCGCGAGGTCGCCGACGACGATCCAGATGATGCGATCCGGATCGACGTAGTCCTGTGCGGCGCGCTGCAGGTCGGCGAGCGTGAGCGCCTCGTAGCGCTCCTTGAGCGTCGCGGCGTAGTCGAGCGGCCGTCCGTAGCGCGCCGAGGTGATCAGGCTGTTGAGCACGGCCGTCGACGTCTGGAAGCTGCCGGGCAGCTCGCGCGTGCGGCCCGTGATCACGCGATCCATTTCCTCTTCAGTGATGGGCCGGTCGGCGTTGATCGCTTCCAGCTCGCGGATGATCTCGGCGAGCGAGTCGGCCGTGCGATCGGTCTGGACCGGTGCGTAGGCCAGGTAGGGGCGCATGCCCCGCGCGTTCTGAAGGATCGTACTCGCGCCGTACGCCCAGCCCTTGTCCTCGCGCAGGTTCATGTTGATGCGCGCCGTGAACGAGCCCCCGAGCACGCCGTTCATCGCCTCGATGGCCAGATCGCGATCGGTTCCGAGGCCGGGCAGCAGCGAGCCGCCGAGGATGAACGACTGCGGCGAGCCGGGGCGGTTCACGAGGATGATCCGGGGCGACGAGCGCGGCGCGACGTCCTCGATGTTCTTCGTCGGCTTCGGTTCGGCCGGTGCCGTCCAGCCATCGAGCGCCCGCTCGAGCTCAGCGGTGATCTCTTCGAGCGACGTGTCGCCGACGACGAAGATGGTCGCATTGTCGGGCCGCAGCCACCGGCGGTGGAACGTGACGAGATCCTCGCGCGTGATCGACTGGATTGATTCCGGCGTGCCCGAGCCGGTGAACGGCACGGCGTAGGCGTGTCCCTCGCCGTAGAGCACGGGTGGCAGCAGGCGGAGGGCGAGTGACGTCGGCGTCGCCTTTTCCTGTGCGATGCCCGCGAGCCACTGGCCCTTCAGGCGGGCAATCTCCTCCTCGGCGAACGTCGGGTTGCGGATGACGTCGGCCCAGAGCGCGATCGACGGTGAAAGCTGTGTCTTGAGCGCCGACAGGTTGACGACCGAGGCATCGAGGTTCGAGCCCGTGGTGAGATCGGCGCCGAGCCGCTCTTCTTCTTCGGCAATCTCGAGCGCCGACCGGTTCGTCGTCCCGCGTTCGAGCATCGACATGGCGAACGACGCCACGCCCAGCTTGCCGCCGGCGTCGGCCGCATAGCCGGCATCGAACTGAATCGACAGTTCCACGAGCGGCAGCGAACGGCGCTCGGCCACGACGACGCGCGTGCCGTTGCTGAGCGTGCCGGTCCGGACGGGCGGGAAGC